>DASUEW010000444.1:0-3867 GCA_036274875.1 Ilumatobacteraceae bacterium | reverse complement strand
CCTTCTCGCGCTTGAACTCGACGGGGTCGATGGCGATGACTTTCTTGGCCCCGGCGAGCTTCGCACCCTGGATGGCGTTGGCGCCGATGCCACCGACACCGACGACGGCCACCGTGTCGCCGGGCGACACCTCCGCGGCGTAGACGGCCGAGCCCCAGCCGGTGACGACGCCGCAGCCGAGCAGGCAGGCCCGGTCCAGCGGGACGTCGTCGTCGATCTTGATGCAGCTCGCCTCGTTGACGACGGTGTGGTGCGAGAACGTTCCGAGCAGGCACATCAGGCTGAGGTCCTTGCCCTGGGCGTGGTGGCGCGCGGTGCCGTCGGTGATCTGCTTGCCGACCCCGAGCAGGGCGCCGTAGTCGCACAGGTTCTGATGCCCGGTCGAGCACGAGACGCAGCGACCGCACGACGGGATGAACCCGAACACGACGTGGTCGCCGGCGGCCAGCCAGCTCACGCCCTCACCGACCTCCTGCACGACACCCGCCCCCTCGTGGCCGCCGATGATCGGGAGCTCGAACGGCAGATCACCGGTGACGAGATGCTCGTCGGAGTGGCACAAGCCGGATGCGGCCATCTTGACGAGCACCTCGCCGGGACCCGGCGGATCGAGCTCGATCTCCTCCACACTCCATGGTGTGTTGACTTCCCACAGGATCGCGGCCTTGGTCTTCACGGTGTGTTACCCCCAGGTGGTTCGGCGAGCGATCGGTAGGGATCGGCACGCGACGGACGTCCGGCTCCGGACTGTATCCAGCATGCTGGGGATGTGGAGCATCCGGAGCGGCTGATGGCGCGGTTCAGGATCGGTGAGATGGCGCGGTGGCGCCCGGCGTAACCGCTCCGGCGAGGGATGCCAGTGATGCGGCGACGGAGTGGTCGGGCTCGACGGCCGGACTGATGAAGGCCCGGAGGACGACGAGCGCCTTCGCCGCCACCGAGATCGTGTGCCCGGCTGATACCGGTTCGCTGTCGGCGCCGGCGCCCGCGGTGTCGACCACGGTCTCCCATTGGGACGTGTACTCCTCGCTCGGCACCGTGAAGTCGACCGTCTCGTCGTGGGCGTTGAAGTACAGGATGAAGCTCAGGTCCGTGATCTGCGCGCCGCGAGCGTCGCGTTCGCGTATCCCCTGGCCGTTGAGGAAGACGCCGATCGACCGTCCGAAACCCGAGTCCCAGTCGTCGGGCACCATCTCGTCGCCGGCGGGCGTGAGCCACACGATGTCGGGCAGTGCCTCGCCCTCACCGCGCCGCACCGGCCGCCCGTCGAAGAACCGCGCCCGCCGGAACGTCGGGTGCTGACTGCGGAGCCTGGCGATCGCCGAGACGAACTCGGTCAACGGCGCGTCGGCGGCGTCCCAGTGGACCCACGACAGCTCGGAGTCCTGGGCGTAGGTGTTGTTGTTGCCCTGCTGGGTGCGTCCGAGCTCGTCACCGTGCAGCACCATCGGTACGCCCTGCGACAGCAGCAACGTGGCGAGGAAGTTGCGCTGCTGGCGGGCCCGAAGCGTCTGGATGGCCGGGTCGTCGGTCGGGCCTTCGACGCCACAGTTCCACGATCGGTTGTGCGATTCGCCGTCGTTGTTGTTCTCGCCGTTGGCGTCGTTGTGCTTGTCGTTGTACGAGACGAGATCGGCGAGCGTGAAACCGTCGTGGGCGGTGACGAAGTTGATCGAGGCGACCGGGCGGCGGCCGTCGTGCTCGTAGAGGTCGGCCGATCCGGTCAACCGCGAGGCGAACTCTCCGAGCGTCGCCGACTCGCCCCGCCAGAAGTCGCGGACCGTGTCGCGATACTTCCCGTTCCACTCGGTCCATTGCGGCGGGAAGTTCCCGACCTGGTAACCGCCTGGCCCGATGTCCCACGGCTCGGCGATGAGCTTGACCTGCGAGATCGTCGGATCCTGCTGCACGAGCTCGAAGAACGTCGACAGCTTGTCGACGTCGTAGAACTCGCGGGCCAGTGTCGACGCGAGATCGAAGCGGAACCCGTCGACGTGCATCTCGAGCACCCAGTAGCGCAACGAGTCCATGATGAGTTGCAGCGAGTGCGGGCGTCGGACGTTGAACGAGTTCCCGGTGCCCGTGTAGTCCATGTAGTACTGCTTGTCGTCGTCGACCAGGCGGTAGTACGCCTCGTTGTCGATCCCTCTGAAGCTCAACGTCGGACCGAGATGGTTGCCTTCGGCCGTGTGGTTGTAGACGACATCGAGGATGACTTCGATCCCGGCGTCGTGCAGCGACCGCACCATGCCCTTGAACTCCTGCACCTGCTGGCCGAGTTGACCGGTGGCCGAGTATCCGTTGTGCGGCGCGAAGAACCCGATCGTGTTGTAGCCCCAGTAGTTGCGCAGGCCCTTGTCGAGCAGCGTGTTGTCGTGCACGAACTGGTGCACGGGCATCAGCTCGACGGCGGTGACGCCGATGCGTTGGTAGTGCTCGGTCATGGCCGGATGGGCGAGGGCGGAGTACGAGCCGCGCGCGTCCTGCGGAACGTTCGGGTTGAGCTGGGTCAGACCCTTGACGTGCGCTTCGTAGATCACCGACTCGGCGTAGGGGATGCACGGATGACGGTCGCCGGCCCAGTCGAAGAACGGGTTGATCACGTCGCCGAGCTTCTTGTGCGGCGCGGAGTCGTCGTTGTTGATCGAGCTCGGGTCGCCGAGCTGGTACGAGAAGAGCGAGGGATCCCAGTCGATCTCACCGAACGTCGCCTTCGCGTACGGGTCGAGCAGCAGCTTGTTCGGATTTGCGCGCTCGCCCTGGGTGGGCTCGTACCGGCCGTGCACTCGGTAGCCATACCGCTGGCCCGGCTGGACCTGGGGCAGGTAGCAGTGCCAGACGTAGGCGTCGATGTCCTGCAGTTCGATGCGCGTCTCGACGCGGTGCTCGTCGAAGAGGCACAGCTCGACTCGCTCCGCGGACTCGCTGAAGAGCGCGAAGTTCGTGCCACTGCCATCAAACGTTGCCCCCAAAGGGTATGACGATCCCGGCCAGGTCTCCATGTGCCTCCTCGTACGTGATCGCTCAGCCCATCAGCCCTGCACGCGGTCAACGTGGGAGCACGGTGATCTGGATGTAGTGATCCGCTGGTAGGTACGCGGTCACGAATTCACGAACGTCGTCGATGGTCAGTTGCTCCAGCGCGACACCCTGATCGGCGAAGTCCTCGAGGTCGACGACGCCCTCGACCTCGGCGGTGAGGATCTCGTCGATCAGCTGGCCGTCGCTGAACAGCTCGAGGTCGCGCCTGACCTGCTCGACCGCGGTGTCGAACTCGGTCTGCGACGGTCCGTCGGCGCGCAGCGCCCCGACGTCGTCCTGCACGAACCCCGAGATCGAGCCGATCCGATCGGGCGCGCCGGTGACCGACACGTACGTCTCGACCACCGGCTCCGGATCGCCGTAGATCGAGACCGCCGCGAACGGCGAGTACGACTCGCCCAACTCCTCGCGGATGTCGTCGGTCAGGCGCGTCGTCAGCAGCTGGGTGACCACCGCCGCGGCGGCTACGTCGAGTGGCTCGATCGAGGCGACGGGCAGCGTGTACAGCACGTTCAGGGCGCCCTGGGCACCCGTGCCGGCCTCGACCGTGCGCTCGACGATCCCTGCCGGCGGTGGCGACTCGACATCGACCCAGTTCTCGTCGCGGCCGGTCGCGGGAAGCGTGCCGACGTACCGGCGGGCGAGATCGACCAGCTCGTCCTCGTCGAAGTCGCCCGAGAACGCGAAGACCCAGCCACTGGCATCACCGAACCGGTCGCGCCACACGCGCTCCACGCCGTCCGTGTCGAGGGTGGCGAAGTCCTCCGGCGACGGGATGTACTGAAGGCGCCGCTCGTCGCCGTACCGCTCCTCGTAGAGCGCGAC
>DASUEW010000443.1:0-4305 GCA_036274875.1 Ilumatobacteraceae bacterium | reverse complement strand
ACGGGAACGCGGCGTTCGGGGCCATGGCCGCCGAGGGTAGATCAAGGGCGCGGGGCGCCCGCTGCGCTAGATCGTGCGACCCGACTGGGCCCAGTACTCGTCCTTGAGGAGGCGCTTGTAGAGCTTGCCGGTCGGGTGGCGGGGGAGTGTTGGGCGGAAGTCGATGCTGCGCGGGCACTTGACGTCGGCCAGCTGCGAACGGCAGAACGCGATCAGCTCCGACGAGAGCGCGGCCGCGGCGGCGGCGTCGGCTGGCATCTCCCGCGGCTCGACCACCGCTTTGACCTCTTCGCCGAAATCGTCGTTAGGCACGCCGAACACGGCGACGTCGATCACGTCGGGGTGCGTGACGAGAACGTTCTCGGCCTCCTGCGGGTAGATGTTCACGCCGCCCGAGATGATCATGTAGGCCTTGCGATCGGTCAGGTAGAGGTAGTTGTCGGCGTCGAGGTACCCGACGTCGCCAAGGGTGCTCCAGCCCTTCGGGTGGCGTGATCCCTTCGTCTTCTCGGCGTCGTTGTGGTACTCGAACGACGCCCCGCCCTCGAAGTAGATCGTGCCGCTCTCGCCGACCGGCACCTCTTCGCCGTCGTCGTCGCAGATGTGGACGACGCAGTTGATCGGTGTGCCGACCGTGCCCTCGTGGGCGAGCCACATCTCGCTGTTGCAGTAGACGAACCCATTGCCTTCCGTGCCCGCGTAGTACTCGTGGATCACCGGTCCGAACCACTCGATGATCCCCTTCTTCACCGGGATCGGGCATGGGGCCGCGGCATGGATGACGCATCGCAGCGACGACAGGTCGTACCGTGCTCGCACCTCGGGATCGAGCTTCATCATGCGGACGAACATCGTCGGCACGACCTGGCTGTGCGTGATGCGGTGCTCCTCGACGAGTTGCAGGTAGCGCTCGGCGTCGAAGTGTTCCATCACGACGACCGTGCAACCGATGGTGTGCATCGACATGCAGAACCGCAATGGTGCGGCGTGGTACAGCGGGGCCGGCGACAGGTAGATCGACTCGGTCGTCGCACCGAACAGCAGTTGGAGCAGCTGGGCCACTGCCATCGAGGTCGTCTCGAGCGGCAGTGGTTCGAAGGGGTGCATGACGCCCTTCGGCCGCCCGGTCGTGCCCGAGGAGTACAGCATGTCGTCGCCCGCGACGCGGTCGGCGAGCGGCTCGGACGACTGCCGCGCCGTCGCTTCCTCGTAGCTGTCGTGCCCGTCGATCGTGCCGTCGAGCATCAGCCGCAAGTTGACCCCAGGCGTGTCGGCGACGATCTCGGCTGCCTGGTCGGCCATGTGCTTCGACGTGATGAAGCCCTTCGCCCCGCAGTCGTCGAGGATGTACGCCAACTCGCCGCTGGTGAGGCGTGACGAGGCGGCCGTGTAGACGAGGCCCGCGTAGTGGCAACCCCAGAGCACCTCGAGGTAGCGGTCGTGGTTCTCCATGCACAGCGCGATGTGATCGCCCGGTTCCAGCCCGGCCGCCCGCAACAGGCGGCTCAACCGGTTCGCGGCCGCGTCCAGCTCGGCGAACGTCTGCGTGAAGCCGCTGCCGGCCATGATGACGGCCGGCTTGTCACCGTGTGTGCCTCCGAGTGTGTCGACGAATGCGCCCGGGAACATGGGCGCGGAACGTACTCGACGATACGGTCGTGGTGTGGACCGGGACGATGTCACCGGGGCGATCGAAGCGTTCTCGTCGCTCGTCGCACGTTCGTATCCCGATCTCCCGCTCGATCGGACTGCGCTGACGCTGGCGGCGGTGTTGCGTCCCGGTCTCGACACCGAGCACGCACTTCGCGATCTCGACGGTTTGGCTGCCTCCTGCCAGGCCGGCGACCGCGATGGCGTCGTCGCCGAGCTGTTCGGTGGCACACGGTTCATGGGCGACCGATCCACGTACTCGGACTGGCGGAACTCGTGCCTCGACCACGTCCTCGACACCGGTCGCGGCATCCCGATCACGCTCTCTGTGCTGCTGATCGAGGTCGCCCGCCGTCGCGGGATCGATCTCGTCGGCATCGGGATGCCCGCCCACTTCCTCGTCGGTGATCCGCACGATCCCGAGTGGTTCGTCGACCCGTTCAACAGCGGTCGCACACTCGATCGGGCAGCATGTGAGGCGCTGTTGCGTGACCTCACCCGCGATCAGGTGCCGTGGCGCCCCTCGCATCTCGACCCGGTGCCGGCCCGGGCGATCATCGTCAGGATGCTCAACAACCTGCGCGCCGGTTTCGAACAGCGCGGCGATCGTGTCCGATTGGCGCTGGTGATGCGGATGTGGATGGCCGTGCCCGAGCTCGGTGAGGACGCCGCCGCGATCCGTGCCTTGGCGGTGCTCAACTGAGAGCGTGCGTCAGGGCGGCTGGGTCTCTGCCGGACCCGGATTGTTGGCAGTGCTGCGGCACGTGAGCTCGACGTAGTCGGCGAGGCGCTCGCTCGGCGTATCCAGGATCGAAGCGCCCTCGCCGTCACCCTCTGCGGCAGTGGCGTCGCTGACGTCGTCGGTCGTCGGGACCGGTGCACTTGTGGTCGTCGCGCCGGGCACGTCGGCCTGGTCGACGAGCAGCTGGCGCACGGCCTCGAAGTCGGCGCGGATCTCGTCGGGGACGACGTCGGCCAGGTCCGCGTAGGTCGACCTGATCATCGTCGCGATGTCGTCTGGGTCGTCGGTGTCGTCGAGGCGCTCCCCGAGCTCGATCATCCCGGCGCAGAACGGGGTGCTCCGGGCGCTGGTGGTGGTCGGACCCGTGTCGGCCGGGTCCGGCTCGTCGAGCCCTGTGGGCGCCGTGTCGGCGTCGTCACCGGTGCACGCCGACGTGACGCCGGCGAGACCGAGAACGACGGCGAGCACGGCGATCGCTGAGGCGCGGGCCGTCCGGGACATTCGCTGCGAGTGTGCCACGCGCGCTCCCGTCACGTTTCGTCACCGCCGCCGGAACGCCAGTACCGTCGTCGCGATGACCGTGATCGACACGCCCCTCAGCGCCGATGCCCGGAAGGTGAGCGACCTCGTCGACGACCTGCTCGAGCAGCACCCGCCGGAGTCGACATCGCCGCGTGAGTTCCTCGGCCAGCAGTTCGACCGCGGCCTGGCGTGGGTGCACTTCCCGGAGGGCAACGGCGGTCTCGGACTGTCGCCTGGTCTGCAGCGGACCATCAACGAACGCATCACCGCCGCCGGCGGACCGAACTCGATGAGCCGCAACCCGATCGGCTACGGGATGTGTGGCCCGACCGTGGTGGTGTGGGGGACCGAAGCACAGAAGCAGCGTTACCTCCGCCCGCTGTTCACCGCCGAAGAGATCTGGTGTCAGCTGTTCAGCGAACCGGGTTCGGGCTCCGACTTCGCCGGCCTGTCGTCGAGGGGCACGCGCGACGGCGACGAGTGGGTCGTCAACGGTCAGAAGGTGTGGACGACGCTCGCCCACCTGTCACGCTGGGGCCTGCTCGTCGTGCGCACCGATCCCGAGGCCGTCAAACACGCCGGTCTCACCGCGTTCGTCGTCGACATGCACGCCCCAGGCGTCGAGGTCAGGCCGCTGCGCCAGATGACCGGCGAGGCAGAGTTCAACGAGGTCTATTTCACCGATACCCGCATCCCCGAATCCGAGATGCTCGGCAAGCCCGGCGAGGGCTGGCGGGTGTCACTCACGACACTGATGAACGAGCGGGTGTCGATCGGCGGGACGATCCCGCGGAAGGGCTCCGGCAGCATCGCCGCGCTCGTCAACGTCTGGAACGATCTGCCCGACGAGCGCAAGGACGCGGTTGCCCGCGACGACGTGATGAAGCTGTGGTCGCGTGCTGAAGTCCTGCGCCTCACGAACATCCGCGCCAACCAGATGCGCAAGATGGGCGATCCCGGACCGGAGGGCTCGATTCCCAAGATGGCCTCGGCCGACCTCAACAAGGACATCCTCGCCAAGGTCGTCGACCTGCTCGGTGCCGACGGGATGCTGTACGGCAGCTACGAGATGATCCGTCCGGAGACGGCGATGGAGTCCGACACACTCCAGAAGGCGTTCCTCCGCAGCCGCGCGAACTCGATCGAGGGCGGCACCACAGAGGTGATGAAGAACATCCTGGGCGAGCGTGTGCTGGGTCTGCCCGGCGACGTCCGTGTCGACCGCGAGGTCCCGTGGAGTCAGGTGCCGCGGAACTGAGAGTGCGATTCAGGATGTCGTGAGGGCCGCGAGCACGTCGCTCGCGCCGAGGCAGCGATCGTCCATCAGCGGGCGATCGAGGATCGCGCCGCCGAGCAGCGCTGTGCTCGCCGCCTCGATCGCGCCCTGCAGG
>DASUEW010000442.1:0-10112 GCA_036274875.1 Ilumatobacteraceae bacterium | reverse complement strand
CGAAGATCCCGGGAAGACCGGTGAAGACCTCGCCGACGAAGAACGGCTGGCTCAGGAACCGCTGCACCTTCCGGGCGCGCGAGACGATGACCTTGTCCTCCTCGGAGAGCTCGTCGAGCCCGAGGATGGCGATGATGTCCTGGAGCTCCTTGTAGCGCTGCAGGTTCTCCTGGACGCGGCGGGCGACGTTGTAGTGGTGCTCGCCGACCACCTCGGGCGACAGGATCGTCGACGTCGACGCCAAGGGATCCACGGCCGGGTAGATACCCAGCGATGCGATCTGGCGGCTCAGCTCGGTCGTGGCGTCGAGGTGCGTGAACGTCGTGAACGGTGCCGGGTCGGTGTAGTCGTCGGCGGGCACGTACACCGCCTGCAGCGAGGTGATCGACCGGCCGCGGGTCGAGGTGATCCGCTCCTGCAGCTGGCCCATCTCGTCGGCGAGCGTCGGCTGGTAGCCCACAGCTGATGGCATGCGGCCGAGCAGCGTGGACACCTCGGATCCGGCCTGGACGAACCGGAAGATGTTGTCGACGAACAACAGCACGTCCTGGTTCTGGACGTCACGGAAGTACTCGGCCATCGTCAGGGCCGACAGGGCGACGCGCAGCCGAACGCCGGGCGGCTCGTCCATCTGGCCGAACACGAGGGCGGCCTTCTCGAACACGCCGGACTCCATCATCTCGAGCCGCAGGTCGGTGCCTTCGCGGGTGCGCTCGCCGACCCCGGCGAACACCGAGACGCCGCCGTGCTGGGACGCGACCCGGTTGATCATCTCGGTGATGAGCACGGTCTTGCCGACACCCGCGCCGCCGAACAGGCCGATCTTGCCGCCCGCCACGTACGGCGTGAGCAGGTCGATCACCTTGATGCCGGTCTCGAACATGCGCGCCGAGGGCTCGAGCGCGTCGAAGTCGGGAGCGTCGCGGTGGATCTCCCAGCGCTCCATGTCGGCAAAACCCTCTGGCTCCTCGTCGAGGGCGTCGCCCCACACGTTCCAGATGTGGCCGAGCACCTTCTCGCCGACCGGGACGGAGAGTCCCTTGCCGGTGTTGCGCACCGTGGTGCCGCGTGTCAGGCCGTCGGTCGGCCGCATGCACACGGCCCGGACGCGGCCCTCGCCCAACTGCTGGGCCACCTCGGCGAGCACCGAGTGCGTCTTGCCCTCGACGGTGACGTCGAACTCCACCGCGTGGTTGAGCTCGGGCAGCGCGCCGCGGGGGAACTCGACGTCGATCACCGGGCCGGCGATGCCGACCACCCGGCCCTGCTTGAGGTCGCCTTCGGTCATGGTCATGTCAGTGCTGTCTCCTGCTCACCGTCGCACGATGAAAATTGGTCACAGTTGGTCGCCAGACTTGGCGAGATCGTCGAGCTCGATGAGCACGACGGAGGACTCCTTCTTCGAGCCGAGCGCTTCCGCCCCGCCGACGATCTCCATGATCTCGGTGGTGATCGAGTCCTGGCGGGCGCGGTTCATGATGCGGCTGAGGTTCTTGATCAACTCCTCGGCGTTGTCGGTGGCCGACTTCATCGCCCGCTGGCGGAACGCCTGCTCGGACGCCGCGGCGTTGAGCAACGCGGCGTACACGCGGGCCTCGACGTAGCGCGGCAACAGCGTGTCGAGGATCGTCGACGGGTCGGGCTCGAACTCGTAGTCGCCGGCCGGGCCCTCCCCCGAACCGGGCTTGCCATCGCCGCCGGCGACGGCCTCGGCCGTCAGCGGCACCAGCGGGCGCAGCACGACCTCCTGGCTGCCGGTCGTGATGAAGCGGGTGTACACCAACTCCACATTGTCGACGTCGCCGTTGATGAACAGATCGATGACGTGTTGCCCGATCGCCTTGGCGTTCTCGTACGACGGGTTCTCGCTGAACCCGTTGAAGGCCTGACCGAGTCGGTAGCCCCTGAACCGGAAGTAGCCCTCCGCCTTGCGGCCGATCGGGATCACCGTGTAGTCGCGCCCGGCGAGCACGTCGGCTTTGACCTCGCCTTCAGCGGCTCGTTGGACGCCGGCGTTGTAGCCGCCGCACAGTCCGCGGTCGGCCGTGATCACGACGTAGCAGGTGGTACGGATCTCGTCGCGCCCGACGAGTAGCGGCGACGACGTGCTGCCGCCAGCGGCGGCGAGGTCGCGGACCACCTCGGTGATCTGCTCGGAGTACGGGACGGCGGCGTGAACCCGGGCCTGGGCCTTCACGATCCGCGAGGCGGCGATCAGCTCCATGGCGCGCGTGATCTTCTTCGTCGCCTGGACGGTGCGAATGCGTCCTCTCAGGATCCGTTCCTGGCCGCCTGCCATCTCGTTACTCCGTCGCCAGCGTCTTCGTGCTGCGTGCTTCGCCGACCTCGTCGGCGTCGACAGCCGCGGGGTCGACGGCGGCGACCTGGATGCCGCTGTCGGCGACGAACTGGTCCTTGAAGGCCTGCACCGCATCAGCGAGCGCATCGGGCACGGCGCCGGTGCGCAGCTCGGCCAGCAGCGAGGCGTGACGGCCGCGCATGTACTCGAGCATGCCGATCTCGAAACGCTTGACGTCGGGGGCGGGGATGTCGTCGAGGTAGCCGCGTGTGCCGGCGAAGATCGACACGACCTGCTCCTCGACCGCCATCGGGCTGTTGAGCGGCTGCTTCAGGAGCTCGACCAGCCGGTAACCGCGATCGAGCTGAGCCTTCGACACCGCGTCGAGCTCGGAACCGAACGTGGCGAACGCCTCGAGCTCGCGGAACTGGGCGAGATCGAGCTTCAGCGTGCCGGCGACCGCCTTCATCGACTTGATCTGGGCCGCACCGCCAACGCGCGACACCGAGATGCCGACGTCGACGGCAGGCCGCACGCCCGACTTGAACAGGTTCTCCTGCAGGTACACCTGGCCGTCGGTGATCGAGATCACGTTGGTCGGGATGTACGCCGACACGTCGCCGGCCTTGGTCTCGATCACCGGTAAGGCGGTGAGCGAACCGGCACCGTTCTCGTCGGAGAGCTTGGCGGCCCGCTCGAGCAAGCGGCTGTGGAGGTAGAACACGTCGCCCGGGTACGCCTCGCGGCCCGGCGGCCGCCGCAGCAGGAGTGACAGCTGGCGATACGCCTCGGCCTGCTTCGACAAGTCGTCGTACACGACGAGCGCGTGCTCACCGTTCTCCATCCAGTGCTGTCCCATCGCGCACCCGGCGTACGGGGCGAGGTACTTGAACGGCGCCGGATCGGCGGCGGGGGCGATGACCACCACGGTGTACTCCATGGCACCGGCCTGGCGCATCGTCTCCACGGTCTGGGCGATCGTCGAGCCCTTCTGACCGATCGCCACGTAGATGCACTTCACGCCCTGACCCTTCTGGTTCAGGATCGTGTCGATGCACACGGTGGTCTTGCCGGTCTTGCGGTCGCCGATGATCAGCTCGCGCTGACCGCGGCCGATGGGGGTCATCGCGTCGATCGCCTTGATGCCGGTCTGCAGCGGCTCGTGCACCGGCTTGCGACCCATGATGCCCGGCGCCTGGATCTCCATCCGCCGGGACTGCACGCCGACGAGCTCGCCCAGGCCGTCGACGGGCTCGCCGAGGGCGTTCACGACGCGCCCGAGCACTCCGTCACCCACCGGCACCGACAGGATGCGACCGGTGGCCTTGACCGTCTGGCCCTCCTGGATGTTGTCGGAGTTGCCGAGCACGACGGCGCCGATCGAGCGCTCGTCGAGGTTGAGGGCGAGACCGACCGTGCCGTCCTCGAACTCGAGCAGCTCGTTCACGGCCGCGTCCGGCAGGCCCGACACACGGGCGATGCCGTCGCCGACCTCGGAGACGCGACCGACCGTGCGCGCCTCGAGGGAGGGCTCGAAGCCCTCGAGGTTCTTCTTGAGTGCGGCCGCGATGTCGGCGGCGGAGAGAGTGAGTTCAGCCATGGTGAGGATCT
Organism: Ilumatobacteraceae bacterium; assembly: GCA_036274875.1. Taxonomy (GTDB): domain Bacteria; phylum Actinomycetota; class Acidimicrobiia; order Acidimicrobiales; family Ilumatobacteraceae; genus JALOLG01. The sequence goes on along the minus strand of DASUEW010000442.1, from coordinate 6,202 downwards.
CCTACAAGCGGCTCTTCAGCTGGTCGACACGGGTGCGGACGCTCCCGTCGATGACGGTGTCGCCCACGGTGGCGACGATGCCTCCGAGCACGGAGGGATCGACGACAACCTTGAGATTCACTTGCTTGCCGGTGGCGTTCGCCAGCGCTGCTTTCAAACGATCCTGCTGGTCGTCGGTGAGCGGCACGGCGCTGCGCACCTCGGCGAGCTCGAGGTTCTTCGAGCTCGACGCCCGCTGTACGAGGCTGTCGATGATCGCCGGCAGGTCGCGGCCGCGGCCGGAGCCGACCACCATCGAGACGAGCTGCACCGTGGTGGGCGTGGCGTTGCCCCCGCCGAGCAGATCCTCGACGACCTTCTGGCGCATCGCGGCGGGCACCATCTCGTCGGTCAGCGCATCACGCAACGTGTCGCTCGACTCGTACGTCCTGGCGAACCGGAACAACTCGTCTTCGACCTCGTCGAGCGTGCCCTCGGCGCGAGCGACCTCGAACAACGCCCGTGCGTACCCGTCGATGCGTCCCTCGTCGCTCACGTGCTGGCCCCGTGTCGAATGGTCGTTTCCGCTCGCCGCAGCACCAACCGTCGTTTCTGTGCACTCAACAGCTCGCTCCAACTCCTGCTCATGTGCTCGCTCCAACTCGTTGTATGAAGCTCTCGATCAGTTCTTGCTGGGTCGCGTCGTCGAGGGTGTCGGCGACGACCTCTTCCAACGACGCGCCGGCGGTGCGGATCATCTCGCTGCGCAGCTCGTCGCCGCTGCGGCCGGCCGCCGCTTCCAGATCGGCTGCCGCACGCGCTTCGAGCTCGGCGATCTCGACCTCGAGCCGGGCCCGTCCGTCGGTCAGCAACGCCTCGGCCTCGGCGTCGGCCGCGGCGAGGAGCCGCAGGCGTTCCTCCTCGATGTCGCCTTTGGCCTGGCGGATCTCGGCGGCCTCGGCTTCGGCGTCGGCCAGGGCGCCCGCACTGGCGTCGAGCTCGGCCTGGATCCGCGCCGTGCGGGCGACCAACGCCTTCTTGATCGGCGGCCCGGCGAACCTGTACAGCAGGTAGAAGATGGCCAGCGAGGCGATCGTGCCGTAGATGACCTCCGACTGCTCGGGGAGCAGCCAGTGGTGGGTGACGATCTGGCCGTTGTCGTCACGGTGCGGTTCCTCGGCTGTCGCGACGAGGATGACGCTGACGAGGCTCACCGCGCCACCCCCGCGCTCATCGCCGACGCCACGGCGCCGGACACCACGGCACTGTCGGGCTGCCTCCCCGTCGCCAACTCCGTGATGTTCGACACGAGCCCGGCGACAGCCTCCTCGATCTGGGCGCGAGCGGCCTCATGGGCGGCTTCAACCGTGGCGGCCGCCTCGGCCCGGCGTTCGGCGATGCGGGCGTTCGCCTCGGTCAGCCGATCCTGGCGCTCGGCTTCGAGCGTCTGGCGTGCGACGTCGACGCGGGCGGCGGCCTCGGCGCGCAACGCGGCCAATTGCGTCTGATACTCCGATACCTCGGTTTGGGCGGCCAGCCGGGTCGCATCGGCGTCCTCGTGGCCGGTGCGGATGCTGGCATAGCGGGCATCCATCCCCTTCCGCATGCGCGGGTACAGCACCAGCCGCATCAGGACGGCGAAGACGACGAAGGCTCCCGCGCCCCAGACGAGCTCCTTGAGCTCGGGCGCGATCGGGCTCGGGCCGTCCTTCGGCTCGACGTCGCTGTGTGCTTCGCTCTCGTCGCTGGCCTCGTCGTCGGCGACGCCGATGATTCGGACCTCGACAGCAGCGCTGCCCCGTTGGGTGGTGACGGCGATCAGCACGTCAGCTCCTTTGGTGGGATCGGGTTCGGATGAGGATCGCGGGTTAGAGGCCGAGAAGGATGAACACCACGAAGCCGATCAGGGCGAGCGCCTCGGTGAAGGCGATGCCCAGGAACATCGTGGTGCGCACCATGCCGGCAGCCTCCGGCTGACGGGCCATCGCCTCGATGGCCTTGCCGGCGACGTAGCCGATGCCGATGCCGGGTCCGATGGCCGCGAGGCCGTACGCAAAGCCGGCACCGATGGCCGCGTTGGCGGCCTTCTGGTCGTCGGCGTTGAGAGCGGCAACCAGGCCGGTGAGTGCTTCCATGGTGGTGTCTTTCTCCTGTGGGTGAACGTGAGTGGGAGATCGTGAAGATCCGTGGGACGGGGTCAGTGGGCCTCGGCGTGTTCGTCGTGGCTGGCCATCGACGAGGCGATGAACACGCACGCGAGGATCGTGAAGATGTACGCCTGCAGGAACCCGACGAGCACCTCGAAGGCGGTGATGAACAGCAACATGAAGAACGGCAGGATGGCGATCGGCTTCATCACGATCGAGTCGCTCTTGACCAACTCCTCGGTCAGGACGGCGAACGTGACGAGCAACATGTGTCCGGCGAGCATGTTGGCGAAGAGTCGGATGGCCAGGGCGAACGGCCGCAACAGGATGTTGGAGACGAACTCGATGAGGCCGACGAGCGGCTTCATGAACACCGGCACCCCTGGCGGCCACAGCATGTGCGTGAGGTAGCCGACCTTCTGGTGCTTGAAGCCGACCGCGTTGTAGACGACCCACACGACGATCGCGAGGAACAACGGGATCGCCATCCGGGCCGTGGCGGGCATGTACACGATCGGGATGATGCCGGGCACGTTGCACAAGTAGATGAAGATGAAGAACGACAGCATGTGGGGCGTCCATTTGAGCCCCTCCTTGCCCATCGTCTCCATGATCAGGCCTTCGATGAAGTCGACGATGATCTCGGCGAGGTTGCGGACGCCTGTCGGGGCGGCGAGCGGGTCCTTCCGCGCGGCCAGCACGAAGATCGTCGTTCCGATGATCGTCGCCGCGCACGCGATGAGCGCGATCTTGTTGAAGGTGGGGAAGAGGTCGACCCACCGGATCACTTCGTTGATTTCGGGGAACTCGAGTCCGAGCACTGAGGCTGTCCTTTGATGTGACTGGTTCGAGACGAGAGACGGTCGTGATGGCGCGGGACGTGATGGTGGTTACGGGCGTGCAGGTTTCAGGCCGGGATGGGCGAGCGAGATGGCAACGTACTTCAGCTCCCAGACCAGGAGCCCGAGGTGCGTGACAATGATGCTCGTTCCGAGTGCCGGGAGCGAAATCCACCCGGCGTCCTTCACGACGTAGACGGCGAGGAAGATCAGACCCAGTCGGAACAGGTAGCCGAACAGGACGCCACCCATCATCACCGCCAGCGAGATGCGGCCGGTCCAGGCGATGATCGCCGCCGACAGCCCGAAGTTCACGAGCACCAGCGCGATCGCGTAGGCACTGCTGAACGCGCCGTCGCCGCCCCAGATCACACCGCAGACCGCGATCAGCACGGGGGCCGCGATCAACCCGCGCCGCACCATGTCGAGCGAGACCGACACCTCGGGTGCCGGTCCTTCGAGTCGAGTGCTGAGCACGGACGGGCGCGCCTTCGACATCAGGCCACCACACGTTTCGTTGCTGCGGTCGATCCTGGCGTCGATCCCGGGCCTGATCCGGATCTCGGTTCGGGCTTCGACTCGCTCCGCTGACCGACGCGACGTCCCCTGAGGAGCTCGGCCTCGAGTCGTTCCATGCGGGCGATGTACGCGTGCTTGAACTTGAGGAACAGCCCGACGGCGCCGAGCAGCGTCATCCCGATCGTGAACACCGGTGCGGCGCCGAGCCATCGGTCGACCAGGACACCGAGCCCGAGGAACAGCACCAGGACGAAGACCGCCTCCATCCCCTGCACGACCGAATCGTCGGGTTCCACTCGTCGGGGCGGGCTGAGGCGTTTCATCGGGTCACAGGGTTACACAGCGTCGTCGGTGAAGCTTGTGAAACTATGCACAAGCTAACGCATCGGTGATGTCCCGTGCAACTACGCCTGAGGTCATCGCCGTTCGATCGGCTCAGCTCACGCCCCGCCAGATGAGGTGAGACCGTTGCGGCGGCGGACGCTCGGGTGGAGCACCGTGAACAAGACGATCGCCAGCGCGCCGATCCCGAACGGGAGGTAGGTCGGGTTCTCGTTCGTGAGCACCGGGTAGAGCACGAACGCCGACAGCAGCGCGGTCCACGTCCACAGGATCAGCACGCTGCGCCGGTGGCCGTGGCCGAGGTTCATCAGGCGGTGGTGGAGGTGACCCTTGTCGGCGACGTCGATCGCCTGGCGCCTGGTCGTGCGGCGGACGATCGCGAACAGGGTGTCGACGATCGGCACACCGAGGATCAGCAGCGGGATCACCAAAGGGGCGAGGAAGAAGAACGTCTGGCCGACGAAGCCCTGTGTGTCGGGATCGGCACGACCGCCGACGACGCTGGTCGACACGGCCATCAGCAACCCGAGCAGGTAGGCGCCCCCATCGCCCATGAAGATCCGCGCCGGGTTGAAGTTGTGCGGCAGGAAGCCGAGGCAGATCCCGACCGTGATGATCGCGAACAACGGACCGATGTTCGGTGCCGACAGCAGGTCGAGCTCGTCGAGCCGGTTGCTGTAGAGGAAGAAGGCGCCGGACCCGATGGCGACGATGCCCGCGGCGAGCCCGTCGAGGCCGTCGATGAGATTGATCGCCTGCGTCATCACGAGCAGCCACAGCACGGTGACGAGCGGCTTCCAGTCAGCCGAGAGGAAGACCACCCCGTAGAACGGCACGCGGAAGAGGTACATCGTCACGCCGAACCAGACCAGCGCGATGCCGGCCAGCACGGCGCCGGTCACCTTCGCCGGCGGCGGGATGTCGCGGATGTCGTCGATGAAGCCGACGAGGAAGATGATGATGGCCGCGATCGCGACGCCCAGCGGCTCGGTGTTCGTGTCGAACAACCCCTCGAACTGGTCGAGCATCCGCGCCACGCCCAGGGCGGCGAAGAAGCCGATCAGCATCGCCAGGCCGCCGACATCGGGCACTGGCGACGTGTGCACCGAGCGCTCGTTGGGGATGTACACCCAATCCCGCCGTCTCGCGAACCAACCGACCGCCGGTGTGGCGACGAATGTGACCGCTGCGGCGACGACACCGATGATGAGGTAGTCGCCCAACGACGGCAGCATCGAAGGTCAGCCTACGGGAGTGCTCGCCCGGCGTTCACACGCCGTCACGGCTCGCGTGGTCGCGTCAGACCTCGTCATAGGCGGGGAACCGGGCGCACAACTCGGCCACCTCTTTGCGCACGAGCTGCAACTCATCGCCGTCGTGGCGGTTACGGAGCACCCTCGCGATCCAGGCCGCGATCAGCGACATCTCTGCGGTGGTCATGCCCTGCGTCGTGACCGACGGCGTGCCGATCCGCAGCCCGCTCGTGACGAACGGGCTTCGCGGGTCGTCGGGGATTCCGTTCTTGTTGAGTGTGATACCGGCCTCGTCGAGCACCGATTGTGCCTCCTTGCCGGTGAGCTCGCCGTCGAACGGGCGCAGATCGACCACCATGAGATGGTTGTCGGTGCCACCCGACACCAGACGGAACCCCTCGGCGACGAGTGCCTCGGCCAGCGAGGACGCGTTGCGCACGATCTGATGGGCGTACTCGCGGAAGCTCGGATGAGAGGCTTCACGGAACGCGACGGCCTTGCCGGCGATGACGTGCTCGAGCGGTCCGCCCTGCCAGCCAGGGAACACGGCTTTGTCGATCGCCGCCGCGTGGGCCTTGGTGGACAGGATGCATCCGCCTCGCGGTCCGCGAAGCGTCTTGTGCGTCGTGAACGTGACGACGTCGGCGTACGGAACCGGATCGGGGTGGGCGCCACCCGCGATCAGCCCGGCGACATGAGCGGCGTCGAACATGAACAGCGCCCCCACCTCGTCGGCGATCGTTCTGAACGGCTCGGGATCGAGGCGGCGCGGATAGCTCGTCGTGCCGGCGACGATCAGCTTGGGACGGTGCTCGAGGGCGAGGTCGCGGATCTGGTCGAAGTCGATCCGCTCGTCGCCGGGCGTGATCCCATAGGCGACGAAGTGATAGAGCATGCCGCTGGCGTTCACGGGTGACCCGTGGGTGAGGTGCCCACCGTGGTTGAGGCTCAGCCCGAGGACGGTGTCGCCCGGTTGCAGGAGCGCCTGGTACGCGCACATGTTGGCGTTGGCGCCCGAGTGCGGCTGCACGTTCGCGTGATCGGCGCCGAAGAGCTCGCACGCGCGGCTGCGGGCCAGTTCCTCCGCGTCGTCGACAACGAAGTTCCCGCCGTAGTACCGCTT
>DASUEW010000441.1:0-4191 GCA_036274875.1 Ilumatobacteraceae bacterium | reverse complement strand
GCGGGGATCATCCCGATGTCGATCCGCCGGAACGTCATGAACGGGAAGTCGGCCGTCACCAGCGACTCGACCGTCACCGACTGCAGTACTTCGCGAGCGAGCGGACCAGCGACGGACAGGCCGACCAGCGACAGCGCGAGCACGTCGATGCTGATCTCACTGTCGGTCGGGAGATGGGCGAGGAACCATCGCGAGTGGTGCACTTCGGCGGCCTGCGAACCGAACAGGAAGAACTCGTCGTCACCGACCCTGGCGACCGAGAACTCGCCGACGATCCGACCCTGTGGGTTGAGCATCGCGGTCAGCGCGATCCGCCCGACCTTGGGGAGCCGGTTGGTGAACAGACCCTGCAGCCAGTCCGAGCTCCCCGCTCCTGTCACCCTGTACTTGGCGAAGTTCGAACACTCCGTGAGGCCGACGCGCTCGCGCACGGCACGGCACTCCTCCGCCACGAGCGGGAAGGCGTTCGACCGACGGAACGTGACGTCCTCGACGGGTGCCTCACCAGGCCGCTGGAACCACAACGGGTGCTCGAGCCCGAAGCCGGCGCCCCACACGGCGTTGTGCTCCGTGAGCCGGTCATATATGGGTGTCGTATGAAGCGGACGAGCAGCCGGGAGCTCCTCGTTCGGGAACGTGATCCGGAAACGGCGGCTGTAGTTCTCGCGCACCTTGGCGTTGGTGTAGGCGAGGTTGGCCCAGTCGCCGAAGCGGGCGACGTCCATCGCCCAGATGTCCATGCCCGGATCGCCCTCGGTCATCCAGGTCGCCAGTGCCAGGCCGACGCCACCTCCCTGCGACAGCCCGGCCATGACGGCGCACGCCACCCAGCAGTTGCGGATGCCACGGATCGGACCGACGAGCGGGTTGCCGTCGGGCGCGAACGTGAACGGACCGTTCACGATCGTCTTGATGCCGGCGGTCGCCATCGCTGGATAGTGCTTGAAGGCGATCTCGAGCGACGGCGCGATGCGGTCGAGGTCGGGGGGCAGGAGCTCCATGTCGAAGGTCCACGGCGCGACGCGCGGCGACCACGGCACGCATGCCTGCTCGTAGGTGCCCATCAACATCCCGCCCTGCTCCTGGCGGATGTAGATCTCGCCCTCGAAGTCGAGCGCCATGGGCATCTCGTGGCCCGTGGCGGTGTTGTGCTCCGATACCTCCTCCATTGGCTCGGTGACGAGGTACATGTGCTCCATGCCGAGCACGGGCAGCTCGAGGCCGATCATCCGGCCGACCTCACGGGCCCACAGCCCACCTGCGTTGACGATGTGCTCGGCGTGGATCTCGCCCTTGTCGGTGATGACGTCCCACGTGCCATCGGCGCGCTGACGCAAGTCGCTCACCCACGTGTGGCGGTAGACCTCGGCGCCCAGCTGCCGAGCGCAGATCGCGTAGGCGTTGGTGACTCCCGTGGGGTCGACGTGACCCTCGACGGGATCGAACAGGGCGCCGACGAAGTACTGCTCCTCGAGCAGCGGGAACAATGCCTTGGCCTCCGACGGCGTGATGATCTCGAGGTCCATGCCGAGATAGCGCCCGCGCGCCTTCGCCATCCGTAGCCAGTCGAGCCGCTCGCGGTCGTTCGCCAGCATCAGACCACCGGGTAGGTGGATCGAGCAACTCTGTCCCGACTGGGCCTCGATGTCCTTGTACAACTCGATCGTGTACTGCTGCAGCTTCGACACGTTGGGGTCGCCGTTCAACGTGTGCATCCCGCCGGCCGAGTGCCATGTCGATCCAGCGGTGAGCTCCTTGCGCTCGATCAGCACGACGTCGGTCCAGCCCGCCTTGCTGAGGTGGTACAGCACCGACGCGCCGACGACACCACCTCCGATCACCGCGACCTGCGTGCTCGCCTTCATTTCACTCCTTTCTGTCATTCCGGCCGTGAAGCGGCTGGCGCCGCCACCGCCGGCACCCGTCCTTCACCTCTGAACGACGGGTTCAATCCTGTGTTCACGCGCTCAGTAATCCGTAGCGACGCCGCCCTCGGCGACGCGGCGGGCGACGAACGCTTCGAGCTCCTCGTGGACGGCCGGATCCATCGGCGGCGGCTCGTACTCGGCGAGGAACTGGCGGGCGAGGTCGGCGGCGCGCGCCGGGGCTTCCGGCTTGCCGGCGTCGGCCCACGTCTCGTAGTTGCGCCAGTCGGAGATCATCGGGCGATGGAACGCGTTCCGGAAGCGTTCCTGGGTGTGGGCGACACCGAAGAAGTGGCCTCCGGGACCGACCTCGGCGATGGCGTCGAACGCGAGCGTGTCGTCGTCGACGACGACCGGGTCGGGCACGGCCGTGACCATCGCCAGCAGGTCGGCGTCGAGGACGAACTTGACGAGCGAGGCGTGGAGCCCTCCTTCCATCCACCCCGCCCCGTGCATCAGGAAGTTGGTGCCACCCATGATCGCGCCCCAGAGCGAGAACACGCTCTCGTACGCGGCCTGGGCGTCGACCGCATTGGCGGCGCATACGTTCGACGAACGGTACGGGACGTCGTATCGGCGCGCGAGCTGGCCACCGAGCATCGCGGTTCGCACGTACTCGGGCGTTCCGAAGGCGGGCGCGCCGGACAGCATGTCGACGTTCGACGTGAACCCGCCGTAGACCACGGGCGCACCCGGGCGCACGATCTGCGTGAACGCCATGCCGGCGAGTGCCTCGGCGTTCTGCTGCGCGACTGCGCCGGCGAGTGTGATGGGCGCCATCGCGCCCGACAGTGTGAACGGAGTCATCACGATCACCTGGTTGCGCGACGAGAACTCGATGATGCCCTGGAGCATCGGGAGGTCGAGGCGCAGGGGTGACGACGAGTTGATGACACTGAACACCGACGGCTCGCGTTGCAGGGTCGCCTCGTCGACTTGCCGCGCGATGCGCGCCATCTCGAGCACGTCGCGATTGCGTTGGCGACCGAGGCTGTAGCTGTGCAGCAGTTTGTCGGTCAGCGTGAGCACATCGAACGCCGCTTCGAGATGGCGGACGGAGTGGTGCAGATCGATCGGCTCTACGGGATAGCCGCCGACGAAGTGGATGACGTTGAACGATTGGCAGAGCCGCAGCAGATCGCGGAATGCCGCTCGGTCACCGGGCCGGCGGACGCCGTCGAGATCGACGATGTTGGGCGGGCTTCCGACCGATCCGAACGCGAACCGGTCGCCGCCGATCGTGAGCGTGTGGTCTGGGTTCCACGAGTGCATCTGGAACGATGACGGGCACGTTTCGATCAGGTCGGTCACGAGCTCGGGGTCGAACCGGACGCGGCTGGTCCCTGGTTCGACCGTCGCGCCGGCAACCGAGAGGAGGTCGCGGGATTCCGGGTCGAGGAAGTCCATGCCGATCTCGGCGAGGATGCGCAGCGACGCGTGGTGGATCGTCTCGAGCTCGTCGGCCGACACGACCTCGGTGGGCCGATAGATCATGCGCGGCTGGGCGAACGGGCGTTGGACGGGCAGGCGCCCGCTCGTGCCCTCGGTCCGGCTCCTGCCTCGCCGGCGACCACTCGGGATGTCGGTTTCGGTCACCCGTCCCTCACTCGTGGTTGTCTCGATGCGGCGTATGCCGTTGACTCGTTTGCCAATTGCCGGTACGAACGTTCCGACATTACTTGGCCGGCTGCAGCAGCGACAGCCCGAGTGCGCGGTCAGTGTTGAGCAGGTCAGACGTCGACGAGCTGCAGCGTGGTGGCGTACTCCGTGTGATCGAGCGACACGAAGCCGCCGATGCAGAGCTCCCGGCACGTGGCGGCCACGGTCGAGTCGGCCACCGCCCACGTGAACGCATCGCGCAACGAGTCGACGAGCGCGATCGGAGTCGCCGCCGGGACGATCACCGGAGGGCTCGGCACCAGCGGTCCATGACCGATCTCGTGCAGCCCGGAGACGATCTCGGGATACAGGCGCTTGATGAGCACCATGCTCAGTGCGTCGATGCACGCCACGTCGGCGCGCCCGTCCTGAAGGTGACGCAGGCTCTCGATGTGCGCTCCGGACCAGATCACCTCTCGTGGCCACGGGCGAGAGGCGCCAGCATCGCGGGTGGCGGCGAGGAAGCTGACCCAGCCGGAAAGGCTGTCGGCGCTGTTGGCGACCACGACCGCGCCTGCATCGGCCAGTTCGGGGAGCGACCGACGGTCGCGCCCGACGATCACGCTGCGGTACCGATGCCCGCTCGCCTCAGGGACGGTCAGCGCGA
>DASUEW010000440.1:0-6169 GCA_036274875.1 Ilumatobacteraceae bacterium | reverse complement strand
ATCGAGCCGAAGCCCTTCTGCGGTTCGGCGCCGAGGAAGAAGTTGCGCCACACCGACATCAGTGGTGCCATCGCCAGGTCCTGGAAGACGGTGGCGATCCCGGCATCGCGTGCCTGCCGCGGCGACTCGAACGCGACCGGCGAGCCGTCGAGCAGATACTCGCCCTCGCTCTGATTGTGAACGCCCGACAGGATCTTGATGAACGTCGACTTTCCGGCTCCGTTGTCGCCGAGCACGCACGTCACCTTCCCGGCGGCCACCGACGTCGAGATGCCCTCCAACGCCGTCACGTTCCCGAAGTACTTCGAGACACCCCTCAGTTCCAGCAACTCGGGCATCACCTTGCCTCCTGAGCCTTGCGGCGGACGAAGTTGTTGACGAGCACGGCGAGCAGGAGCACGCCGCCGATGAACACGAACCGACCATCCTGGTTCCAGCCCGCGAACGGGATGCCGATCTGCGACATCGCCATCACGATCGCTCCGATCGCCGCGCCGGCCGCCGATCCGTAGCCGCCGGTGAGCAGGTTGCCTCCGACGACGGCGGCGATGATGTACTCGAACTCCTCGCCGAGTCCCTGGCTCGACTGCACCGACGTGAAGCGCAGGGCGATCATCATGCCGGCGAAGCAGCCGGCGAGCGAGGTGGTCATGAACAGCGCCACCTTGACGTTGTTGGCCGGCACGCCGATGGCCCGCGCCGCTTCCTTGTTGCCGCCGACCGCGAAGATCCAGTTGCCGTACTTGGTGCGCAACAGCGTGAACGTGGCGATCGCGGTGGCGAGCAACCACCACAGCACCGAGATCCGGAAGTTCTCACCGGTGAAGAACACCCGCACGAAGAAACCGATCGCCAACAGCCCGGCACCGGCATACCCCAGCCGAGCTCCGAGCTTGTCGGCCATCGGGTGCGCCTCCTTGCGCTTGCGCAGGCCGGCCTCGACGAACGTGTTGGCGGCGATGCCGATCGCACCGAGGACGATCGCACCGAACAGGCCGGCGCGGAACCTCTCGGCGCCGGACCCCGATCGCGTGGCGAAGGCCAGTGCGATGACGGCCGCGGTCGTGAGCAACCCGACCGCCAGCTGGCCACGCGGCGAGTGCACGCCGACCTTGCCGCGCGCCCGTAGCAGCGTGAGCACGCCGAGCGCGGCGAGGATCACGACGACGAGCGTGCGGAACGCCTGCATCGTCACCAACTGGGCGAGCGACAGGGTCGCGACCATCGTCACGAGCCCGATCACTCCGATGAGGAACACGATCCGCACCCAGCCCGCCGGGCTCACCTTCTTCTGCGACTCCTCGTCGCGCAACGACCGAGTGAGGAACCTGGCGGCGAGCGCCACACCGACCGCGGCGGCAGCGACCCCGAGGACCACGCGAGCCCAACTGGGCAGCCAGGTCAGCACCTCCTCCTGCTCCTTGCGGTCGATGGCGAAGATCGTGATCACGGCCAGCGCCCCGAGCCCGACGCCGAGACCGACCTGGCGCTCACTTCCTGCGATCGACAGCTTTCCGTCTCCCTCGCGCGGCTCGTAGCGCCACCTCGCGAAGCCGTCGACGGCAGCCACCACGCCGACGCCGCCGAGCAGGCAACCGACGACGTTGCCGCCGACTCCGTCGGTCTGGTGGAGCACGATCAGCCCGCCGATGGCGACGAGCAACCCGAGGCCAACAACCGGCAGTGCCGCCGCGTGCAGTGAATCGCGTCGCACGAGTGACTGCTCGAGCAGGCTCCAGCAGATCAACGCCGCCCCGGCGATGCACAGGACGAGGAAGATCGGGTCACGCATCCCGAACGTCTCCCTGTTGTGGACCGACGCGAAGACCTTGCGGAAGAACTCGTAGCCGGCCGCGTCGTCGACGCCGTCGACCGTCACCTTTCCGGCGAGCCGTTTGGAGAACACGAGGTTGGCGCCGCGGAGCACGAAGAACGTGGCGAGGGTCACGATGAAGCTGGGCAGTCCGGTGCGGTTCACGAGCGTGCCGTTCAGCCATCCGATGCACCCAGCGGCGACGAACGCGGCCGGGATCGCGAGCCACAGGCTCGCCCCGTCGCCCATGAAGCTTCGCGCCATCAGCGCCACGAGGATCCCGGTCGCCCCCGTCATCATGCCCGCCGAGAGATCGAACTCCCCGCCGATCATCAGCAGCGCGACGGCGACCGCCATGATGCCGAGCGGAGCGGCGACGTCGAGGTACGACGCAAGTGTCGACACGTTCCCGAACTTCTCGCCGGCGCCCCAGAAGAACGTCCACACGACGACCGCGCCGATCATCGCCCCGATCTCGGGTGAGAGCAGCAGCCGTTGGATGGGCCCTCTGAACGCGACCCGTTCGTCGCGCGCCGGTTGCGTCGCGGCGCCCGCCGCGGTCTCGTCACTCATGGTCCCCCCTCGACCTGCTGCGTTCGACGACTGTACTGAGAACGTGCTCGGGCCGGGGACTTCGACGCGTCCCCGGCCCGAACCTGCCGATCACTGCCGCCGGGCCATCCCGCGGCGGCGATCTGTGGCGAGCTGATGGCTCAGCGGGTGCCCGCGGCCACCAGATCCTTGACAGCCGCGACGTTGCTGTTGTCGACGAAACCAGGTCCGGTGTACACCGGCAGGCCTCCACCAGTCGTGTTGGCGTTGGTGATGTTCAGATACAGCATCACGACCGGCAGGTAGCCCTGCAGGTACTGCTGCTGGTCGATGGTGAACGCGATCTCGCCCGCTTCGATGGCGTCGAGCAGGTCGGTCGACAAGTCGACGGAACCGATCGTCACCTCGCGTCCGGCATCGGACACGGCGTTGCGTGCGAGCACGGCGCCCACCGGGCCGGTGGCGAAGATGGCATCGATGGTGTCGTCTGCGTCGAGCGCCGCCGCGATCTCCTGCTGGGACGTCGTCGGGTCGGCGTCGCCCGACGTCGTGATGCGGGTGACGGTGCCACCGAACGTGTCCTCGGCGCCGTCGCAACGGGCCTCGAGACCGACGTTGGCCTGTTCCTGCATCACGCACAGCAGGTTGGTGCCACCCGCTTCGGCCAGCCGCGTTCCCGCACCCTGGCCGGCGAAGAACTCGTCCTGGCCGACGTGGGTGATCGCGCCGAAGTCCTTGTAGACGTCGGAACCGGAGTTGATCGTGATCACCGGGATGCCGGCGTCGACGGCGGCGAGCACCGAGTCCTGCAGGGCGGCGGGGTCGGCGAGCGACACGACGAGCCCGTCGACGCCCTGTCCGACGGCCGCGTCGATCATCTGCGCCTGTCCGGGGCCATCGTTGTTGGCACCCTGGTACTGCACGGTGACGCCGAGATCGGCTCCGGCCTGCTCGGCACCCTTTTGGGCGACGGACCAGAAGATGCCGTCGTCGCCGTGGGTGATGACGGCGATCGTGATGTCAGCGCCCTGGACGACGTCGACGCTGTCGCCGGTCGTGCCGCCGGTCGTCTCGTCGGGCGCCGCGGTATCGCCGCTGCCGCTGTCGTCGGTGGTGTCGCCGGAAACGGTGTCGCCGTCGTCGTCGTCACCACCGCACGCCGTCGCGAGCAGACTGAACGCCGCCAGTGACGCCAGCGCGATGCGAGATTTCTTCATGGTGTTGTGCTCCCCCTCGTGGAGTGTGAGTTGGCGCCGACTCACGCCGGCGTGTGGACCGATCCAGCGGATGTCTCCCCCAGGGATCGGAGGTACTCGAGGCTGCGTGCAACCCCGAGCACCGGGCCTTCCCCGACCGGCGGTTCGCCGGCGGTGATGGCCACATCTTGCTCGATCACGTACCAACCGAGATATCCCCGGTCGATCAGTGTCTCGATGACTCGGACGATCGGCACGACGCCGTCACCGAGTGGAGGAAACAGACCTGCCTGGGTCGCGGCCATCAGACCCAGCTCGCCCTGGCGCAGTCGCTGCGCGACGGCATCGTCGACGTCTTTCAGGTGCACCAGCCCGATCCGGTCCGACTGGCGCTCGGCGATCACGACCGGGTCGGCGCCGCCGATGGTCAGGTGCCCGGTGTCGAGGCACAGCGCCACGTCGCAACCATCGAGGAAGCGATCGACCTCGTCGGCCTGCTCGACCAACGTGTCGACGTGCGGGTGCAGCACCTGACTGACGCCGCGGTCGGCGACGACGGCGTCGACCTCCTCGAGACCGGAGATCAGGGCGTGCCACGCGTCGGCGTGGAGCTCCGGCCGGGACCAATCGTCGAGATCGGCCACGACGGCGGTGACGAAGTACCGGCCGCCCGCCGCTGCGATCGTGTCGGCGACCTCATGCGCGCGCACACGCATCTCATCTCGACGAGAACGATCGTGCAGGACCATCGGCACGAACCCGCCGACGAGCGACATGCCGTACGTGTCGAGCGTGGCCCGCAGTTGATGGGGATCAGTTGGCAACCATCCGAGCGCGCCCTGCTCCATCGCCGTCAATCCGAGTCCGGCTGCTTCGGTGAGCACCCGGTCGACCGGCAGCTGAAGACCCCAACCCGGCACCTCGCAGATCCCCCACGAGATCGGTGCGCCGGCCACGCGATCCATCAAGTCGGTCATTGCCGTTCATCCCCTGGCATTCCTGGCCATCCCCCGACACGCTGTTGGAGCGCTCTAACCCTACGCCACTCGTCGGACGTGTCAAGTGTGTCGCCGGGGTGTCGGGTGTGCCAGGGGGTGTCGGGTAGGCCAGGGGGTGTCGGGTGTTGAGGCTCGGATAAGAATCTGGCCGTGGCCGACGAACCGACGATGGACGACGTCGCTGCCGCGGCGGGTGTCTCGCGGGCGCTCGTGTCGCTCGTCATGCGCGGGTCACCGAGGGTCAGTGACCGTTCGCGCACGGCCGTCCGCCAAGCGGCCGAACGACTCGGCTACCGGCCCAATCTGGCCGCGCGGAACCTCGCCAGCGGGCGCACGTCGACGTTCGGCGTGCTGCTCAACGACCTTCACAACCCATGGTTCGCGGAGATCGCCGACGGGATCCACGATGCCGCTGAAAGCGCCGGATACCAGATCATCATCGCCAACGGGCGCCGCTCGGCCGCCACCGAGGACCGGGCCGTCGAGTCGTTCCTGGCGCACCGGGTCGACGGCATGATCCTCGCCGGATGCCGCCTCCCGGCCCGGCGCATCGACGGCCTGGGTGCCACGACCGCGGTCGTCTCGGTCGGTCGGCCACTTCGATCGAGCCGCGTCGACACCGTCAACACCGATGAGCGCCTCGGCTCCGAGCTCGCGGTGCGACACCTCGTCGAGCTCGGGCATCGCGACATCGCCCACATCGATGGCGGCCGGGGCGCCGGCGCGACGCCACGCAAGGCGGGCTACCTGGCGGCGATGAAGGCCGTCGGTCTCGGTGCCCGGTGCCGGGTCGTGGCGGGCGACTTCACCGAGGAAGCGGGTGTCCACGGCATCGAGGTGCTCCTGGCGGCCGACCGATTCCCCACCGCGATCTACACCGCCAACGATCTCAGCGCGATCGGCGCGCTCGATCGGCTCGAGGACGAGGGGCTCTCGGTTCCCGCCGATGTCTCGCTGGTCGGATTCGACAACACCGCACTCGCTGCCCTCCACCACATCGGGCTGACGACGATCGACCAGCCCCGCGTGACGATGGGCGCGCTCGCGGTGCACCTGCTGCTGGAGCGGTTGCACGGCCGCACGGCCGTGCGGCGGGTGGTCGTACCACCTTCGATCGTGGTGCGCACCACCAGTGGTCCCGCTGCACATGCGTGATCACCCGGCACGCGCCTTCCCTCGCCTCGCGCGCGTGGTCGCCCTCGCCCTCATCGGCGCGTCAGGCGCCGTCATCTCCTGCGGGGACGACCCCGACCCCCCGTTGGCGGCGGACGCCGCGGTCGAGGTCATCGCCATCGGCTGCGGGCCGATCGACGGCCGAGGCGACGGCCTCGTCGTCGCCCCCGGCCGGGTGCTCACCGTCGCCCACGTTGTCGCCGGGTCCGATCGAGTCCAGGTCAGCACGCGGCTCGGCACGACGACGGCCGTGGTCACCGTGTTCGACCCCGCCAACGACGTGGCAGTGCTCGCCATCCATCCGGGATTCGCTCCCGCGCTCCCGCTCGGCACCGCTGACGCCGGCGATCGCGGCGTCGTGGCCTTGTACCGGGAGGGCCAACCGACGTTGGTGCCGGTCCGCATCGCCGACGTCGTGACGATCCGTACCGAGGACA
>DASUEW010000439.1:0-2220 GCA_036274875.1 Ilumatobacteraceae bacterium | reverse complement strand
TGAGCTCGTTCGGGGTCCCGTCGGAGGAGGAGCGGTCACACGACTACCTCTGGCGGGTGCACCAGCGCTGCCCGGCGAGGGGCGTGATCGGGATCCTCAACCGCAGCCACTACGAGGACGTCGTGGTCGTGCGCGTCAAGCAGCTCGCACCGCCGGCACGTTGGAGGAAGCGCTTCGGCCACATCGTCGACTTCGAGCGGATGCTCACCGACGAGGGCACGCACATCGTGAAGTTGTTCCTCAACATCTCGAACGAGGAGCAGCGGGCGCGGCTGCAGGACCGCCTCGACAGCCCCGACGAGCGGTGGAAGTTCCGCCGTGGCGACCTCGACGACAGGGCGCTGTGGGGCGGCTACATGAAGGCGTACAACGAGGCGCTGGCCAAGACGTCGACGGACACGGCGCCGTGGTACGTGGTGCCGGCCGATCGGAAGTGGGTGCGCAACCTCGCCGTCGCCCAGATCCTGCGCGCCCTGCTCGAGCGCATCGATCCGCAGTTCCCCGATCCGGAGGACGACCTCGACGGGCTGGTCGTCACGTAGCGATCGCACGACCTGACGTCACGACGGCACGCTCGACCTTTGTACAGTCGGATCCTGATGCCGGTCGTCGTCCCGCTCACGTTGCGCGAAGCAGTCTCCGCCCTCGCCGAACATCCCGGTGCGATGGTTCTCGCCGGCGGCACCGACGTGTTGGTCGAGATCAACGAGGGTCACCGCCGGTTCCAGACGGACGCGACCACGCCCGTGGTGATCGCCGTCGATCGTGTTGCCGAGCTCCGGTCGTGGACGATCGATCCTGCTGAGCGCACGATCACGATCGGTGCTGGTGTCACGTACGACGAGCTGATGGCGGAGCCGCTGGCAGCACTGCTACCGGCGCTGGCGGAAGCCTCGCGAACGGTCGGGTCGCCGCAGATCCGGATCGCCGGCACGCTCGGGGGGAATCTCGCCACCTGCTCGCCCGCCGGCGACGCGCTACCGGTGCTGTCGGCGCTCGACGCCGAGGTCCGACTCGCTGGGCTCGCCGGTGAGCGCACGGTGTCCGTGCACGAGTTCATGGTCGGCGTCAAGCGCACGGCGCTCGAACCCGGCGAGTTGATCACCGCCGTCACGTTGCCGCTGCTCGACGGCTGGCAGGGCTACTCGAAGGTGGGGGTGCGAAACGCGATGGTGATCGCCACTGCCAGCGCCTGTCTCGCCGTCCACACGCCCGCCCACTCGGTACGGGTGGCGCTCGGCTCCGTCGGCCCGACGATCGTCCGGGCCACGCCGGCAGAGTCGTTCGCGGTCGACGCCGTCGACTGGGACCGCGGTGCCGTCTCCGATGACGACGCACGCCACTTCGGCGACATGACGGCGGCGGCCAGCCGACCGATCGACGACCATCGTTCGACGGCGGCGTACCGTCGACACGCGATCGGCGTCATGGCGACCCGCCTGCTGCGCCGCGCCTTCCCCGAGGGTCGCCCGTGAACGAGCAGTACACGCTGCACGTCAACGGGGCCGATCGCACCGTCTTCGACGCCTGGCTCGGCGAGAACCTGCTGTACGTGCTGCGCGAGCGGCTCGGACTGTTGGCTGCCAAAGGGGCGTGCGAACAGGGCGAGTGCGGGTCGTGCAGCGTGTTGGTCGACGATCGGCTCCTGTGCTCGTGCCTCGTGCTCGCGGCGAGCGCTGTGGGGCGTCGGATCGTCACCGTCGAGGGACTCGCCGAGCGCGGCGCCCCGAGCGACGTCCAGCAGGCCTTCCTCGACGCGGGCGCCGTGCAATGCGGGTTCTGCACGCCGGGCCTCATCGTCGCCGCCCACGCGCTGCTCGACCGGGTCCCGGAGCCGTCGGACCTCGAGATCCGCGAGGAGCTCTCGGGCAACGTGTGCCGCTGCACCGGGTACGGCCGGATCATCGAGGCCGTGCAGCGAGTGGCGGTCGGCCGCCGGGAGACGATTCCGGAGACGATGTCGTGAGCATCGTCGAGACCGTCGAAACCCGGCGTGATGCCACCGTTCGGTCGGGCGTCATCGGCACGTCGGCGCCGCGTCCGGACGGCATCGCCAAGGTGCAGGGGTGGTTCGCGTTCTCGTCCGACCTGTCCGCCGAAGGGTGCCTCTGGGGGGCGACGCTGCGCTCGCCACACCCGTACGCCAGGATCGTGCGCATCGATCCCGGTCCGGCGTGGCGCATCAACGGCGTCGAGGCCGTGATCACCGCCGACGACGTG
>DASUEW010000438.1:0-6227 GCA_036274875.1 Ilumatobacteraceae bacterium | reverse complement strand
GCGCACCATGATCGTCACCGCGCGGTCCGTCGCGTTGTACGTGCGGGTGCCGAGGGCCACGTCGACGTCGAGAAGCCGCAGCCATTGCTCGTCGGCCACCGCCTTGATCGCGTACGCGCGCGAGTCGGCGACCACGAACTTGGCGACATCGTCGAGCGGGCGTTCGTCGGCCCGCCACGTGTTCACGAGGTCGATGTCGAGCAAGTAGCGCCACAGTGCCAGCTCGATGCCTGTGTTCTCGCCGTACAGCTCGTGGATCTTGCCGTGCCCGGTCGAGGCCTCGGAGAAGTCGTCCCGCCACGACACGTCGTAGTGCACATACCCGTCGGGATGGTTCGTGCTGTCGAGGTGCACGGCGACGAACGAGGCCGCCGAGCCGGCGATCGCCTCCTCGAAGTATCGGTTCCAGATCCAGTCCGGACGGGTGATCACTCCTGGCCGGCTGTGCGCGACGCGCTCGTACAGGTCGGGGACCACGTCGAGGATCTCGCCACGGTCGAGGATACGGAACGAGCCCTCGATGTCGGAGCAGCGCAGCGGGCGGGCGCGCCTGGAGTCGATCACGACCGATGCGTTCTCGCCGGCGACACCGAACCCGAACCGTGGGTAGATCACAGCCTCCGTCGCCCGCAACGACGCGAGCATCCGCCCGCGCTCGCGGGCTTCGACGACGAGTCGTTCCATCAGCTGCTTGGCGACCCCTTGGCGACGGTGCGTCGGCAAGACGCCGACGCGCGTGATCGCGGCCGTCGGCAGGCGTGCACCACCCGGAACGGTGGTGTCGACGAGGAACTCCGACGCCGAGCCGATGCACGCCGGCCCCTCGAACGCCGAGAGCGTCTCGCAGGCCTGCCACGTCGGTTCCGACTTGGCCCAGAGCTCGTCGGAATGCGGCGCGTGGAGCAAGGCGATCGCGACGACCGCACCGACCGACCGCAGCTCGTCGGGTTTCGGAGGGCGGTACTCCACGTTCACGTCAGTGCCGCCGCGCAGGGGTGCGTGCGCGAGGCGCCCCGTCAGACGGCGAGCAGGTCGCGGGCGCCGGTGTCGCTCGACGGGTGGCGCAGCTTGCTCATCGCGCGTGCCTCGATCTGGCGGATGCGCTCGCGTGTGAGGTTGAAGTGCTCGCCGACCTCCTCGAGCGTGCGTGGCTCGCCGCGATCGAGGCCGAAGCGGAGCTTGAGGATCTCGCGCTCGCGCTCGTCGAGCGGCGCCAACAGCCGGGCGATCTCCTCGGGGAGCAGAGCCGTCGCCGCCACCTCGAACGGTGACTCGGCCGAACGATCCTCGACGACGTCGCCGAGCTCGGCGTCGCCGTCCTCGCGCAGCGGTTCGCTGAGCGACAGTGGCTCGGCGGCGAAGCGCAGGGCCTCGGTGACCTTGTCCTCGGGCATCTCGA
Source organism: Ilumatobacteraceae bacterium (assembly GCA_036274875.1). Classification (GTDB taxonomy): domain Bacteria; phylum Actinomycetota; class Acidimicrobiia; order Acidimicrobiales; family Ilumatobacteraceae; genus JALOLG01. The sequence continues at coordinate 4,828 of DASUEW010000438.1, read as the reverse complement.
CCTCTTTGGCCAGCTCGGCGAGCGTGGCGGGACGGCCGTACTTGAGCTCGAGGCGTGAGCGTGCCTTCTGCAGGCGGGCGAGCGTGTCGCCGGCGTGCACCGGCAGGCGGATCGTGCGCCCGGTGTTGGCGATGCCACGCGTGATGGCCTGGCGGATCCACCACGTCGCGTACGTCGAGAACTTGAAGCCCTTGCGCCAGTCGAACTTCTCGACGGCGTGCATCAGGCCGAGGTTGCCCTCTTGGATCAGGTCGAGCAGCGGCAGGCCCGACGCCTGGTACTTCTTGGCGATCGAGACGACGAGGCGCAGGTTGGACTGCACGAACTGGCGCTCGGCCTCCTCGCCCTGGCGGGCCGTGCGGCGCAACTCTCGCTTCTTGGCGGCGGTGACGTCCTTGCCGCCGGTGTCGAGTCGCTCGATGGCTTCCTTGCCGGCCTCGATCGCTTTCGCGAGACGGACCTCATCGTCCTTGGTGAGCAGCGTGTACTGACCGATATCGGTGAGATACAAGCGGACGAGGTCTTCATCGTCTCGTTCGACACGATCTTTGGCCACAGCGGCTCCTGGTGGGTCGGGGTCTGGTACGCACTCGCTGACTTGGCGCTCTCACGTTCGGCTAGAACCCTCAAATCCACCGATGAACGACCGATTCGCCGGTCTCTCATCGCGGATCCACTTGCCGCACGTGGGGAATGCTTTACGATACCGATGCGGTCAAGCGCCCCCACCCGGCGGGACGTGAACCTTTGCGGTATCGCGGTTCCAGATGCCGATTCGGCGTTCATCTGCGCTGCCGATCGAACGATCTGTCCCGACGATCGTCACGGTCGATCTCTCCCGCCCGATCGCCGCGCGCGATCGTCATGTGTCGGCCGACGGCGGCGGTCCACCAGGGGCTAGCGTGCGGTCGTCAGTAGCGCGCTTCGTGCGCGCTCCGAAGGAGGAGCGAATGCCCAACCCGATGTTCAACGAGTCGACGATGCGCAAGGCATCGCAGACCTGGGCACCGCCACAGCCGGGCACCGACTACATCCCGCCGATCACCGACGGTCCCGTCACGCCGTGGCGCGCCGGCGTGATGACGGTGGGCGGCACGATCACCGCCACCGCCGTGCTGTTCGCGTTGCTGCTGGTGTCCGCCGCCGCCGGCTGGATCGCGGCCGAAGGGCCGGCCACGGTGGAGGGGGAGGAGGCGTCGTACCAGTTTCCGGCGCTCGCAATGGTGGGTCTGCTCGTGGGCTTCGCGTGTGTGATCGGGCTCTACTTCAAGCCGCACCTGGCGAAGATCCTCGGGCCGATCTACGCGCTCGCGCAGGGCTTCTTCCTCGGTGCGATCTCGAAGGGCTACGAGACGTACTACGACGGCATCGTCGTGCAGGCCGCCGGAGCCACGATCGCCGTGTTCGCGGTGATGCTCGTGCTCTACCGCACACGGATCATCAAGGTCACCGATCGCTTCCGCCGTATCGTCATCGGCGCCACGGTGGGCGTCATGGTCTTCTACGGGGTGTGCCTGCTGATCCGGTTGTTCGCGGGGGCCGATTCCATCAGCTTCCTCTCCAGCCCGAGCCTGCTCGGCATCGCGTTCAGTCTGTTCGTCGCCGGCCTGGCGGCATTCAACCTGGCGCTCGACTTCGACTTCATCGAGCGAGGCGCGCAGCAGGGACTGTCGAAGGACTTCGAGTGGTACGCCGCGTTCGGCCTGCTCGTCACCGTCGTGTGGCTGTATCTCGAACTGCTGCGACTGCTGGCGAAGTTGCGCGACCGGTGACACCGGCGCCCGGCGAAGCCAGCCGAGGCGCATTCCCCCGCATCGCCGAGGCCTCGATCACGGCTGCCGCAGGCGCGTCGCTCGGCGCCCTCGCTGGTTGGCCGATCGGCGTTCGGATCCCGCTCGGCCTCGTCGGCGGGATCAACGGTGCGGTGTGCGGGTGGCGCCGAACGTACGACTGGCGGTCGCCCGGCGGCGTCGTCGGGTTCGTGCTCGACTCGACGTGGGCGTTCGGCACCACCACCGGAGCGCTGCTCGCGCACGTCGCGGCGGCGGTGCGCGGCGACCCGCAGTACCACGACGAGCTGAGCCGTCGCCGCAACCGTCATGTCTACGGGCGCGGCTTCCAGGTGCGCCCCAGGTTCGCGTTCACGCTCGGCAACGTGATCGCCGGCGGCGGCGATCTCTCGAGCGAGCGCCGCCGGCGCCTGATCAACGATCACGAGGACGTCCACGTGTGGCAGGCGCGGTGGTTCGGTCCGCTGTACCCGGTGCTCTACGTCGGGTGGCTGGTCGGCGCGGCCGTCGTCGGCGCGGCCGTGTGGGTCGTGCGCCGGCGCGGCGAGCCGTTCGGCAGAGTGGTCGAGTCGTGCGCCTATTACCTCAACCCGTTCGAGTGGTGGGCCTACAGCCGCGACGACCACTGGCCGCCCAAGGGCCTCGTCGCCGGCATCGGATGGAAGCGCCCGATCGTGCGCCCGTTCGGGAGAGTGGCGCGTTGAGCGTCGTCAGCTCGCGTACCAGCCGTTGATGTCGGCGAGGACGGGGCCGAAGACGGACGGTGGGAACGGCTTGGCGGTCGCCCTACGGATTCCCTGACATTCGCGCCTCGGCCCCGGCGGGGTTGCAGACTTGTCTGGTGCGGTTCACGTTCGAGAACTGTGAGCTGGATCCCGGCAGGTACGAAGTGCGGCGCGACGGCGAGGCGGTCGCGGTGGAGCCGCAGGTGTTCGACGTGCTCGTCCACCTCGTTCGCCACCGCGACCGTGTCGTGAGCAAGGAGGAGCTACTCGACGAGGTGTGGGGCGACCGCTTCGTGAGTGAGTCAGCCCTGACGAGCCGCATCAAAGCGGCCAGGCGTGCGATCGGCGACGACGGCACCGCCCAGCGAATGATCCGTACGGTCCATGGCCGCGGTTACCGCTTCGTCGCCGAAGCGCTCGAACAGGTCGGGACGAGCACCGGCGACGAGAACCCTCGTCGTGCCGAGCAGCGCGTCCAGTTCTGCACGGCGCCCGATGGCGTGCGCCTCGCGTACGCCACGGTCGGTCACGGGCCGCCACTCGTGAAGGTCGCCAACTGGCTCACCCACCTGGAGTACGACTGGGAGAGCCCGATGTGGCAGCACTGGTGGCGCGACCTGTCCGCCGGCCACAACCTGGTGCGGTACGACGAGCGCGGATGCGGCCTGTCCGACTGGGATGTCGACGACTTCTCGCTCGACACGTGGGTCGCCGATCTCGAGACCGTCGTCGACGCCGCGGGCCTCGACCGATTTCCACTGCTCGGCATCTCCCAGGGTGGTCCGGTCGCCATCACCTACGCGACGCGGCATCCCGAACGGGTGAGCGGCTTGATCCTGTACGGCACCTACACCCAGGGTCGTCTGGCGCGTGCCCGCACACCGCAGGCCGAGGACGAGGCACGGCTCCACGTCCAGCTCGTACGCCTCGGCTGGGGGCATGCACAGCCTGAGTTCCGCCGGGTGTTCGCGATGCAGTTCATGCCGCATGGCACGCTCGAGCAGTGGAACGCGTTCGACGAGCTCCAGCGATTGACGACGTCACCGACCAACGCGGTGCGATTCATGGAGGCGTTCAGCATCGTCGACGTTCTCGACGTGGCCCCCACCCTCTCGGTGCCCACTCTGGTCCTTCACGCCCGGCGCGACGCCAGGGTGCCGGTCGCGGAGGGCCGCGAGCTCGCGACGCTCATCCCGGGGAGCCGATTCGTCACGCTGGAGAGCTCCAACCACCTGCTGCTCGGCGACGAGCCGGCGTGGCCGCGCTTCATGGACGAGGTCGAAGCGTTCCTTGCCGAGCTCACCTGACCGGGAACGCACACCTCGCACGCCGCCTCGTCTCCACGACTTCTCCAAGCATCGCGGTGCGGTGTTCCGTACTGTCCCATCCACCGTCACCGCGCAACAACGCACTCACGAGGAGGCAGTGCCATGACCCCCGAGACCGGCGCCACCGACGTCCATCATCAGCCCCAAAGCGTTCGCACCCCCGACATCAACGTCGGCGACACCGCGCGGCGGACCCGCCGCGTCGAAGACCGTGACATCGAGCTGTTCACCGAGATCTCGGGTGATCGCAACCCGCTTCACTACGACGAGGAAGCGGCTGCTCAGAGCCGCTTCGGCGGCATCATCGTGCAGGGTGGTGTGACATCGGCGCTGTTGAACGCACTGGTGGCCGAGGATCTCCCCGGTCCCGGGAGTGTGTTCCTCAACGTCAACTGGGACTTCCGGGCGCCGGTACGACCTGGCGATGTCATCACCGCCGAGGCGGTCGTCACGTCGCTGCATCCCGACAAGCCGATCTCGACACTCCGCACGACCATCACCAACCAGGACGGCACGGTCGTGCTCGACGGCACCGCCGTCGTCTACCGCACGCCCCTGTTTCGCGGTGATTGACTTGGTCCGCATCGGACGATCGAGGATGAAGGCCATGCCCGGACAATGACCGACACCGAGGTGGAAGGCGGAGGGGGGATCGAAACGGTCGTCGGTGGTCTGTCGACACTGGACCGCTTCCTGCCGCTGTGGATCGGCGCGGCGATGGTCCTGGGCGTCGTGCTCGGCCGGGTCTTCCCCGATCTGAACGACACACTGGAGAAGGTCAAGATCGACACGGTGTCGCTCCCGATCGCGATCGGGCTGTTCGCGATGATGTACCCGGTCCTGGCGAAGGTGCGCTACCGGTCGATGGGCGCGGTCGTCGGCGACCGCCGGTCGCTCGCGATGTCGCTCGTGCTGAACTGGTTGATCGGCCCGGCGTTGATGTTCGCCGTCGCCTGGTTGTTGTTGGCCGACCTGCCGGAGGACC
>DASUEW010000437.1:0-2789 GCA_036274875.1 Ilumatobacteraceae bacterium | reverse complement strand
TGGGCGGATCTCGACCTTTCGATGCAGGCAGTTCCGGGTAGGTTCGAGGGGTGGACCACACGAAGATCGCCGAGCGACTGCTCGACGGACGCACATCGGCCTCGGTGCCGGCACTGTCGCCAGACGGATCGAGGATCGCGTTCGTCGTGGCCTCGATCGACCTCAAGAAGAACGTGACCAACACGCGGGTCTGGCTCGACGGGGCTCCGGTCACGGCCGGACCGCACGACGGTGACCCCGAATGGTCGCCGGACGGCAGGTTCTTGGCATTCACCTCGAGGCGCGGCGAGAAGAAGGGCGACTCGACACTGCACATCCTCCCGGTCGCCGGGCCCGGCGAGACGCGAACCCTGTGCACGATGCCCGATGGCCTCGGCGCGCTCGCGTGGTCACCCGACGGCCAGTGGATCGCGTTCACCAGCCGCACGCGCGACGAGCGCTATGAGGCCGAAGACGTCAGCTGGCAGGCCCCGCGCAAGATCGAACGCTTCTTCTCGAGACTCAACGGCGAGGACTGGATCTTCGACCGGCCGCAACACATCTACATCGTCGCCGCCGCCGGCACCGGCACGCCGCGCAACTTGACGCCGGGCGAGTTCCAGCACGACGGCATCACCTGGCTGCCCGACTCGTCGGCGATCGTGACGAGCAGTCAACGCCATGACACGTGGGACCACGACCTCGCCACCGATCTCTACGTGGTCCCGATCGAAGGCGACGACCAGGTCCGGGCATTGACGAAGCACACGGGCACGTATGCATCGCCGTCCGTCTCGCCGGATGGCCGACTCGTCGCGTTCTTGGGCGACGACGACCCGGGAACGTATCCGCAGAACCCGAAGGTTGGTGTGATCAGCATCGACGGCGGCGAGCATCGGTGGATCAGCACGGCACTCGACCGCACGTTCACACCGACCGGCGGGCACCCCGCACCGGTCTGGATCGACGACGAGTCGATGTACGCGTTGGCCGAGGACCGTGGCGACACCCACCTGTACCGCCTCCATGTCGATGGTCGCGAGCCCGAGGCGATCACGTCCGGTGCGATGACCGTGCAAGGCTTCGACGCGGCTGCCGGCGTTGTCGCGTTCGCGCGGACGACGGTCGAGCGACCGGCCGAGATCCACACCCTCGACGGACCGGTCACGGCGATCACCCAGCGCTTCCTCGGTTGGGAGAAGTTCACCGCACCGTGTGCCGATGGCACCGACGAGATCGACGCGTGGATCATGCGACCGTCCGAGTTCGACCCGTCGCAGTCCTACCCCGTCCTGCTCAACGTCCACGGCGGACCGTTCACGCAGTACGGCGAGTACTTCTTCGACGAGGCCCAGATGCAGGCCGCCGCCGGCTTCGTGGTGTTGTTGTCGAACCCGAGGGGCGGGAGCGGCCGGCACACTGGGTGGGGACAGTCGATCCTCGGACCGAAGCACCCGAACGTCCCGGGAACGGGATGGGGTTCGGTCGACGTCGACGACGTGCTCACCGTCCTCGACACCGCCCTCGATCGCTTCGCGTTCTGCGACCGCGAGCGGGTCGGGATGATCGGGGGCAGCTACGGCGGTTACATGGCGACGCTGCTCGCCGCCCGGCACGGCGACCGCTTCAAGGCGATCTGCTCGGAGCGGGCGGTCAACAACTTGCTCACCGAGGAGTGGTCGAGCGACATCGGCACCGTGTTCCGGATCGAGCACGGACCGAACCCGGTCGAGGATCCCGATGAGTACCTGCGGATGTCGCCGTCGATGTGGGTCCGCGACATCCACGTGCCGATGCTCATCATCCACTCTGAAGAGGACTACCGCTGTCCGATCAGCCAGGCGGAAGAGCTGTGGGTCGCACTTCGGTTGCTCGGCCGGGACGTCACGTTCTACCGATTCCCGGGCGAGAACCACGAGTTGTCACGGTCGGGATCACCGGTACACCGCCGGATGCGCGCCGAGATCATCCTCGACTTCTTCGCCGAACGTCTCGGGCGGGACACTGCGTGACGATCGCGGGATCGCGTCGGACACGCCACCGGTCCCACCATGTCGGATTGGCCCGTGTCGGATTGGCCCGTGTCGGATTGTTACGTGTCGGATTGTTACGTGTCGGCTCCGTCTGTGTCGCACTGGTCGTATTCCTCGCAACGCTCACCACGATCGACGTCCCGGTGTCGGTCGCCGCGCCGGCCGACGGGTCGCGGGACGCACGCCGGTCGACGGACCGCACGGTGCCCGACGACGTCTCGCTCACCGGTATCACGCTGCCGACCGAAGCAACGAACGTACCGAGCCTGTGGCACCTCGACCGCCTCGCCGGTACGACGACAGTCGAGATCCTCAACGCGTCTGAACCCGACGCGACTTCGGCGCGTCGCGCCGTTGAAGCGGCCGGCGGAGCGATCAACGACACCGCGCCGAGCGGGGTGATGCTGGCGCGTGTGCCAACCGTCAACGTCGGCGAGCTCGTCACCGAGCTCGGCGGCAGGATCCGCCGACCCGTCGACCTCGATGTCCGCCCGGAACGGTCGAACCCGGAGATCTTCGGGGCCGCCTCGGGTTCGGAGGTCGTCATCACGAACGCCGACGACTGGCAAGCCGCGGGACTGACCGGCGCCGGCGTCAGGGTCGGCGTCATCGACTTCTTCGACGTCAGCGCGTATTGGAATCTCGGCGAGATGGGCCCGGCGCCGATCGCCAATGTCACGGCACGTTGCATCGCGGAGGGGGTCGACTGCTCGAGCGAGTTCTTCGACGGGATCGACGGCGGTGGCGACGACCACGGTCCCGCGGTGGTCGAAGTGA
>DASUEW010000436.1:0-5543 GCA_036274875.1 Ilumatobacteraceae bacterium | reverse complement strand
ACGTTCGAGGACCTCGGCACCCTACGACAGCTCCCCGGTCTCGCCGTCCAACGATTGATGGCCGACGGGTACGGTTTCGGCGCCGAGGGCGACTGGAAGACGGCGATGCTCGTCCGAATCGCCGCCGTCATGGGAGCCGGCCGCCCCGGCGGGGCCAGCCTCATGGAGGACTACACGTACCACCTGGTCCCCGGCGAGGAGCTCTCGCTCGGCGCGCACATGCTCGAGGTGAGTCCGTCGTTGTCGAGCATGCGTGCCCGCCTGGACGTCGCCCCGTTGTCGATCGGCGGCAAGGAGGACCCGGTACGTCTCGTCTTCACCGCCGATCCGGGCCCCGCGGTCGTCATCGCGTTGAGCGACCTACGTGATCGATTCCGACTCGTCGCGGCCGAGGTCGAATGTGTCCCGCTCCCGGAGGCGATGCCGAACCTGCCCGTCGGCCACGCGATCTGGCGCTCCAAGCCCGACTTCCGCACCGCGGCGACAGCGTGGCTCGCCGCCGGCGCCTCGCATCACACGGCGATGAGCAACCAGATCGGCATCCGCATCGTGCGGGACTTCGCCACGATGACCGGCGTGGAACTACTCGTGATCGACGACTCGACCACGATCGAATCGGCCGAGCGGGAGCTCCGTCTCAACGCCGCGTTCCGCTGACCACCCCACGTGCCGCGAGTTGCTCGGCGCGATCGGGTCAGCCGGCCGCCCTGCCACGTTGGAGCGCTGCGACCAGGTCCGGAATCGCGTCGGCCACATCGGCGACGATGCCGAAGTGCGCGAGCCGGAAGACGACGGCGTTCGGGTCTCGGTTGATGGCCACGATCGTGGCCGAATCCTGCATCCCGACGGCGTGCTGCAACGCGCCGGAGATGCCGCAGGCCACGTACAGGCGAGGATGGACGGTGGCGCCGGTCTGACCGACTTGCTGGGCACGTTCGGCCAGCCCGGCCTCGACCGCACCGCGCGAGGCGGCGACCCGCCCGCCGATCGCCTGCGCCAACTCCTCGACGAGATGCCAGCTGGCGGCGTCGCATCCGGCGCCACCGGCGATGACCACATCGGCGTCGCGCAGGTCGACGTCGGCGTTGCTGATCCGGCGTTCGACGACCTCGACCCGCAGATCGGTCGCCGACAGCGAGACGTCGAGGCGTTCGACGCGGGGCCGACGCGGAGCATCCCGCAGGCCGAACACGCCAGGTCGAACGGTCGCCATCTGGGGCCGCGCCTCGGGGCACAGACACGTGGCCAGCACGCCGCCGGCCATCGCCGGCCGCACCATGTGGAGCAGGCCGTCATAGGTGGTGCCGAGACGACTCCACGAATCCACGTACAGATCGGTGCAGTCCGCGGCCAGACCGGTGTCGAGCATCGACGCGATCCGAGGAGCGAGATCGCGTCCCGTGGTCGTCGCTGCGAACAAGACCGCTTCGGGCGCTCGAACTCGGATCGCGTCGGCGATGACGCGCGCGTAGGGCTCGGCCAGATAGTTCGCCAAGGCGGGGTCCTCGGCGAGATAGACCACATCGGCCCCGTAGCGCCCCGCCGCTCCCACCGCCGCGCCCGCGTCGGCAGACAGCACGACCGCGCCGACGCCGCCACCGAGCGCAGGAGCGAGGGAGGCCGCCTTGGACAGCAACTCGAGAGACGCACGATCCAGGGCGCCGTCGGTCATCTGCCCCACGACCCACACACTCGCCTCGCCGTCGTGACCGGGGCCCTCGGACGTCTCCTCGGGCGCCGTCGACGCATCCGTGGTCTCGACGCGTTCACCCCGAGTGAATGCCGCCCGGGCGATCAGCTCGCGCACGAGGTCGTCGTACCCGAACCCGTCGTCGTTGACATACCTGCAGCCGCGGTCGGGCCATGGTGACGGGGTCATCTTGGCGACCTTCGTTGGCGAGGCCGCCAGACCCACCTGGGCGGGGCCGAGCCCGACGTCGGCTGCACCGACGCGCTCGATCAAGGCCGATGCGGCCCGGCGCCGACCGGGCAGCGTCGGATAGCGGGGGGAGAATCCGGTCTCGCTGACGGTGACCACCGCCGGCAGGGGAAGTCGCAAGCGCTCGTATCCACCTTCGACGACCCGGCGAGCGATCAACGACTCGCCGTCGATGGTGAGCGACTCGCATGCGGTTGCCTGTGGCCATCCCAAGCGTTGGGCCACGGACGGTCCCACCTGGCCGGTCTCGCCGTCGATCGCCGAGATGCCGCACAGAACGAGGTCGGCACCACCGATCCACTCGATGGCGGCGGCCAGCGCGTTGGCCGTCGCCCACGTGTCGGAGCCGGCCAGCACGTGATCGCACAACAGCACGGCCCGGCTGGCGCCGATGGCCAACGCATGGCGCAGCGTTTCGTCGGCCCGGGGCGGACCCATCGACAGCGCGCAGACGTCGTCGGCGAGTTGCAGTGCGGCTTCGACCGCGTGCATGTCAGCGGGATTGGTGATGGGCGAGGCGGCCGCCCGGTCGATGGTGCCATCGGCACGGACACCGACGCCCCCGACTCGCAGGTCGGGTACCTGCTTGACCAGCACGATCGCCCTCAGGGGCCTCACGACGGTGACCTCACACCTTCATCGTCGGCCGCCGAAGCGCGGCGCCGGTAGGGGACATCGTCCCTCCGTCGGGTTCGATCGCATGTTCGGGCGCCGCCGTCGTGGGACTTCCGGCACTGGTGCGCCCGGCCGCGAAGTGGTGTCGTCGCGGGCAAGCGTGCCGCACGCGTCGAGGAGGCTGCCATGACCATCGAGGATCCGTTCCTGGACTCACACCGAAGTCGTGAGTTCCACCACGAACCCCGCCGCGAGCCGGACCGCGATCAGGAGAACATGGTGCTCCAGATGTTGGAGACCCACGGCGAGCGTGAGGGCACCGCACTCGCTTCGTACGAACGGGTTGCGGGGGAGTCGTCCGCCGGGGGAGCCGTCCAGTACCTGGTTCGTCTGATCCTCGAAGACGAACGGCGGCACCACCGCGTGTTCGCCGAGATGGCCAACGAGCTCAAGTCCTTCGTGTGGGAAGTGGACGTGGAGCCGCGAGTGCCGGCCATGGTCGATCGACCGGATCCGGAGTTGCTCGCGGAGACCAAGCGCCTGCTCGCCTTCGAGAAGAACGACGCCAAGGAGCTGCGCCAGCTCCGAAAGGTTCTGCGGCACGCCCCGCGGTCGTCGCTGCAGCCGCTGCTCGTCGATCTCATGCTGCACGACACCGCCAAGCACATCTCGATCCTCGAGTTCATCCGTGATCACCTGAAGCGTCCCTGAGAATCAGCCGATGCCGAGCTGGTCGACGCGCTTGAAGTACTTCCGCGCGTAGGCGAGCAACTCGCCGTCGCTCGGATGGTCCATCGTCTCGACGCCGACGACTCGTTTGGCGACGTCGGGGTGCTTGTTCTGGATGTAGCGCTGGAACGCGATCTTGGCGGTCCCGGGACCAGTGATCAGGACCTCACGCATGTCGTGGAGCGCCTCGGCCACCTCGTCGTAGAAGTCGAGATCGTCGGCCGCGTGGCCCGAACCAGGTATCCCCGACTTGCGGTGGATCAGGCGACGTGGGCTCTGACCGTCGATCGGGCGCCGTGCGGCTTGACCGTGGATCTCGATCGCCTCGCGCTTGCCGGGTGAGAACCCGATCACCCTGGCGTTCAGATGGTCGAGCCAGACGATGGCGTGGATGTAGGGCATGTCGTCTCCGTTGCTCTTGCCGTCTCCTTCCAACGATGCGGCCGCCATCGACCGCGCCATAGAGGACAAAGGCACAGCGACCACGAGCGAGCGGCGACGGGATCGGTCCGGCGGCACAGCGCGTTCGACCGGGGAGGTCGCTTCAGTCGCCGCTCAGCCCGTCGAGCTCGTCCTTCGGGCTGCGCCGCATCAGGACCGAGACGATCTCGGCGGTCGAGAGGTCACCCCTCAGCAGCGCCGCGACGGCCGCTGAGATGGGCATGTCGACCCCGACCTGATGCGCCAGCTCCAGCAGCGCCGGGGCCGTGTCGACCCCCTCGGCCACCGACTGAGTGGCCGCAACGACGTCGACCAGCGACGCGCCCGAGGCCAGCGCCTCGCCGAGGCGACGGTTGCGGCTGTGCGGGCTGCAGCACGTGGCGATCAGGTCACCGTTGCCTGCCAGCCCGAGGAACGTGAGCGGCCGTCCGCCGAGGGCGACGCCGAGACGCGTGATCTCGGCAAGGCCTCGCGAGATGAGCGCGGCCTTCGTGTTCATGCCGCATCCGAGTCCGTCAGCGACCCCGGCGGCGATGGCGATGACGTTCTTGGCAGCACCGCCGGTCTCGCAGCCCACGACGTCGTCGCTCGTGTACACGCGCAGCGCGTCGGACATGAAGATCGATTGGACGGCCCGGGCGCATGTGGGGTCGGAGAAGGCGACGCACGTCGCCGCCGGTTGGCGATTCATCACCTCGAGGGCGAGGTTCGGACCGCTCAGGACACCGATCGATCGCGGATCGTGGTCGACGAGCACCTCGGCGAGCACTTCGCTCATCCGTCGGCCGGTGCGCTGTTCGATCCCTTTGGCCACACTCACCACGACGGCGTGCGGGGGAACGAACGGCCGGGCCGCCGTCATGGCCGCCCGCATGTGCTGCGCCGGCACCGCGATCACGACGACCTCGACGTCGTCGAGCGCCTCTTCGAGATCGCCGGTCACCGCCAGGTCGTCCGGGAGCCGGAGGCCGGGTAGGAACAGCTGGTTCACCCGCGAGCTCAGGACGGAGTCGACCACCTCGGGCTCTCGGGCCCACAGGCGCGCGTCGGCGCGTACGGACGCCAGCGATGCGAGCGTCGTGCCCCAGGCCCCAGCACCGATGACACCCAGCCTCAAGAGACAGGCCTCCACGCGACAGGCCTCACGCGACCGGCCTCACGCGACGCTCACCCAGGGTGCCGCCATCCACGGCATCTCCCGAGCGTAGTCGGCCGACGAGAGGGACGTTCGCCCCTTGTGCCCGCGCCGTGCGTGGCCTGAAAGTGGAGACGTCGCGGCGTCGTCGGCCCGACGGGGCCGGCAGCGGCGCTCAGAATGCGAATGACCCACGCGAGCAGCGCGTTCGGAGGGTCCCAGGGAGGGTGGTCATGAACGCAACACGTCCGGTCGACATCGTCGGGCTCGGAGCGGTGTCCGGGTACGGGTGGGGTGTGGATTCGCTCTGGAGCGGGCTGCTCTCCGGCAAGTCCGCGGCGCAGTCCGTCGTGTTCGAGGACTTCGCAGGCCTGGCGGCGATGGTGCCCGACGGCGGGAGCGAGACCGACTCGGTCACCCTGTTCGGCCGGGCGTTGTACGGCTCTGGTCGTGAGGCGCTCGCCGACGCCGAGTCGCGGGGCTGGCACCCGGGTGATCGGGTCGGGTTGATCCTGTGCACGTCGCTCGGCGAGGTGCAGGGGTGGCGAGACCTGTACTTCGAGCATCAAGGGCACGTGCGGCGACGTCACTACCTGCAGTTGTTGCCGTCGACGGCGCCGTCGATGCTGATGGCCGAGTACGGGTTCACCGGCCCGTCGATGAACGTCGGCGCGGCATGCGCTT
>DASUEW010000435.1:0-3616 GCA_036274875.1 Ilumatobacteraceae bacterium | reverse complement strand
GTCGGCGTTGACCGCAAGCGAGGTCGGCAGACCCGCGTCGAGCCCGCGCTGTCGGAGCGCACACGCACAGAACTTGCACGGGCGGTGTATCCGATACCGACGCGCGATAACGCCGAGCCGTCGCGTCCGAGTTCGCCGGCTCGCGGACGCGCGTTACGTGCTACCGCAGGGGCAGCCTGTCTCACTGCAGTGCGCCGGCAGCAACTCCGAGTCAAGTTCCGTGCGTGCCGATACCGAGCGGGTCGGAGGGCGTCGCGATCGTCGGAATGATGGATCGCCCTCACCGGCACCTCGGGGCGATGCCTCACGTCGATATGCCCGCGTTCGGGGAACATCCCGCCTTCGTCACCGCGCGCTCAGAGCCGTCGACATGTGCGTTGTCCCGTACCACTTGGCTGGCGCGCGTAGGGTGCACGTCCGGACGGGATGCGCGCCGCCGCCGGGACCCGACCGGCCCGTCGTTGACCCCGGCCAAGCCGGTACGCCCATCATGACCGCCCCCGACCCACCCTCGCCCACCGACCCGGTCTGATCCGTTCAGCCGAGGCGAAAGTCGTCGTAGCCGGGCAGCGAGTCGCCGGTCCCGACGAAGTCCACGCTGACCGTTCCGGCGGTCCAGTCGGAGAGGTCCCACCAGCCCGGGTCGAGGCTCGCCCAGCAGTACACCAGGCCGGGCTCGTCGAACGGGCCGACCGGCGCGGCGGCGATCCACGGACCGTCCGGCGACATCCGATAGCACACTCGGGCCGGCGCCCAGAGGATGCGGATCCGCTCGAGAGTGAACGCCTGGGGCGTGTAGTCGGAGCCGTGCGAATCGATCAGATCGAGACGCCCGTGCAGGGTCGGGTAGTGCCCGACGGTGATGTAGCTCCGCGGTTCGGTGACCGGATCGATCGGCTCGCAGTCCTCACCCCGGCTGAACACGCCGACCGGCGTGTCGTGGGGGTTGTCCGCATTGATGCAAACATCGATCGTGTCGTCGGCGTAGCCGAGGTGGAGGTGATCGGTGTCGGTGGGGTACACCCGGGCGTAGAACCCGCTGCACGACTGGTTCCACCACGGCGAGTAGGCGAAGGTGTCGACCGCGCCGCTCGGGAGGAGCGCGATCGCGGCGTCGTCGTCGAAATCGATCTCGCACGAGACCGCCCTGGACACGTCGCCCCCGCGGAGCCGGTCGGCCTCGACGCGACCCAACGGGCGCAATCCCGAGGCGGTCAGCCGCTGAGGCGGAGGCGGCGTCCTCACCGCCCGGGCCTCGACCACGCCGCTCGTCGTGCGGACCGGCGGCTCGTCCGCAGCCTGCGTCTGATCGGCCGCCCCGACAGCGCCGCCGACCACCACCATCGCGGTCAGGGTCGCAGCGGCGACTCCTCGCCGCACGACCGGAAACCGTCGGGAACTTGATGACTGCATCTTGTCTGCCCTCCTTGTTCACAGCGCGCCGTCGCGCTCGTGCAACCAAGAGGAACGACGACGGTCGAACTTTCACTTTCTCGCCCGATTCCGTCGCACGGTGGAGCGGCGATCGCACTCAGAGCAGCCAGGCGAACGACGCAGCGGCGCGGGCGGCACCGTCGGCGGCGACGGGCTGGTAGGCGACAGGACGGCAGAACTCGCCGGTGATGATGGCGACGAGCTGCTCGACGTCGCCGGTCTCGGGGTGGTCGACGCGTGGGCCGGCTCGCAGCCGGTGGTGAACGTGGAAGTGATGCTCGAAGTGGTGATGCAGCACGTAGACGAACGAACGGCGACGGCGAACAGTTCCATCGTCCTCGTGAGCCCGCCGTGGACGACGGCGACGGCGCACCCGGCGAAAGCGCGATGCAGGTCGGGCACGAAGCGGTGCTAGCTAGCGGACCGTCCGGACGCACCCGCACATATCGGCGACCTGGAGCCGGCGTTCAGGGGCACTCGCTCCTTCAGGCAGGTCGATGCTGACCGCGCTCTCCTGCGATGATGACGCGCATGAGCGAGGGCGAAAACGCCGACGTCGGGCGAGCACCGATCTGTCCGTCTTGCGGCGTCACGGCTCTCCCCGCAGAGACCTCGAACGTCATCGACTCTGGCTTCGTGTGCGAGAACCCCGACTGCGATGCCTTCGGAGACGCCGTCGAGTCCTAGCTGGGCATAGATCGCGGCCTCGTTCCGGCGTTCTGGGGCGGTGATCCCCGGGCACTCAGGTTGGGTGGGTGATTAGTCGCTGGTCAAGACCGGCTTCGGTTGTGGGGTCGCCGGCGATCCGGGTGTGCCACATGCGTCGGGGCTGTGCGGGGTCGTGGGGGGTCGCCCGGTGCATGAGGCACCGGTTGTCCCACAGCACCGCATCGCCCTCCGTCCACGTGTGGTAGTAGGTGCGTGGCGCTGCGCAGGACTCGTCGTTGAGCCGGTCGAGCAGTGCCTCGGACTCGTTGGCCGTGAGCCCGGGAATCGCGTGGGCGTGCTGTCCAATCAGCAGGTTGGGTCGACCGGTGGCCGGGTGAACCTTGACCAGCGGGCGAAGCGGTGGCTCGATGTCGAGGCCGTACCCGTAGAGCTGGTGCCGGTCGGCGTTCTCGTCGCTCACGTGCAGGTCGGCGCGATCCATGCTGTAGCGACGGGAGTGATATGCGGCGAGGCTGTCGATCCGTTCCCGCGTGGCGTCGTCGAGCGCGTCGTAGGCAGCGCGCATGTCGGCGAAGCCGGTGTCGCCGCCCTCGTTCGGGATGATCTCCGCGGTGAACACCGCGCCCTTCGCCTGAACGGGCATGTAGGTGCTGTCGTGGTGCCAGCGCTCGTTGCCGCGCAGGGACTTGGAGAGGTCGTGCTCAGTCGACCGGAGCGTGCCATCGCGTTGGATGTTCGTCAGCGGGGTCGCGGTGAACTCGAGGTCTCCGAAGCGACGGGCAAACTCGTCCTGCTCGTGCTGGGTGAGGTGCTGGCCGGGGAACACGAGCAGCGCGTACTCGACCCAAAGCTCGGTCAGATCGGCGATGGTCGCATCGCTCGCGCCCGGGAGGACGACATCGCGGACGACCGCCCCGAACGTCGCGTCCAGCGGCTCGACCCGCATCGTCCCTCCAACGTGGCCCATGCCCGCCATCGTACGCGGCCGAGAATCTGCAGGTCCCGCCTTGCCGAAAGGTGTCAAGATTCGGGCGCTCTGGGCCGCGCCGATCCGGCACCGAGGTGGCTCGGGGACGCATATTGCGTCGCGCAGAACGACGGACCTCCACGTGTCGGCAACGCGCTCCGAACGAATCCTCTCTGTGTCATCTCTGAAGGAGTGGGGCTTGTCAAGTGGGGTCTCGCCGGAGGCGAGTCCGACTTCGTGGCGCGGCGGGTTTGGGACCGGCGTGGTGCTGGTCGGGATGGTCGGCGGGTTGTGTGCCTCACCAGGTGTGGCTTGTTGGCGGCCTCGCCAGGGTTGCTGGGGTGCCGGTCATCTCTGCGCCCCGTCGGGTGTGGGGCATGGTGTGTTTCGGCAAGCGGTCAGGTGGACGCAATCAAGCGGACGACCTCGCCCTGGCGGGGGGTCATGACACAGCCGCGTTCGCAGCCTGCCCGCGATCGTTCGGGGGGTTCACGCTGCCAGCTCGAGGCAGCGGATGTGGCCGTCGCGCAGTCCGTAGTAGGTGAG
>DASUEW010000434.1:0-4075 GCA_036274875.1 Ilumatobacteraceae bacterium | reverse complement strand
GGTCGCGCGGATCCCACCCCGCGCGCTCGGCGTAACGCTCGGGCAATCCGTCGGCGGCATCGGCGAGGTCGACCACCGTCACGATGGCGTCGATGATCACGACGTCTTCACTGCTGTTCAAGGCGAACCGCGCGATTCCAGTCGAGGCGACGTTCACCGTGGTGACGCTCGACTTGGGGTTCGTGACCACGATTCTCGTGCCGTCCCAGTAGAGCGAGAGTGGCACGAGATGCGGGCGGCCGTCGCGACTGGCGGTGGCGATCCAGATGTCGGCGTCGCCCTCGAGGCGTTCGACGACGTGTCGAGCGCGTTCTTCGATCGAGCGTCCTGCCATAGCGAGCAACCTATCTACCTGCCTGGATCTACGTACCTAGACTGCGCGCCCTGGGGAAGGACACTGCAATGGACGAACTGCCGATGGCCGCGCCGTTTCCGCTGGCCGATCACATCACCCACGAGTGGTATCCGGGTACGACGTTGCCGTTGCCGGGACCGGTCATGGAGGAGACGTTCGGACTGTTCAGCGACGCCGACTCGGGTCGCTTCTGGTTGTTGGAGGGACACTGGAGCCGGGGCATGACGCCCCTTTGCGTGTCGACCGCCAACGACGTGTTGTGGGGCACGCAGTACGGCGCCAACCTCTACCAGCTCCCACCGACCAAGGGGCAGGCGGCCAGGTTCAGCGGAGTCCACGCCTACGCGAGCGACTCGCCGTGTTGCAGCGAGTGGGAGGTGATGCAGCGCGCCGCCCGGGTCGAGCATCTGGTCGCTCCCGCGATCATGAACTTCCCTGCCATGTGGGATGCCCGGCGGGAGTCGATCACGGCGGCACTCGAGCATTTCGAACGCGCCGACCTCGCCTCGATGGGGCTCGCCGACCTCCGGACGTACCTCGACGAGTTCTGGGCGTTCCATCGATGGGCATGGGAGGTCCACTTCGAGTTGATGGACCCGTTGATCGCCAACTACTTCGCGTTCCGCGCCACGTGCGTCGACCTGGGGATCGACGAGCAGGACGTCGCCCGGTTCTTCCAGGGGTCCGAGACCAAGATCATGGAGACCGACCGAGAGCTGTGGAAGCTGACAGCAGCCGCCCGTGACACGGCCGTCGAGGTCGTGCTGAAGGCGAACGATCCGTCAGACGCCCTCGCCGAGCTCCGAGCGTCGACCGACGAGACGGTGCGAGGCTGGCTGCGGGCCCTCGATGCGTTCTTGCGCGTGTACGGCTGGCGGACCGAAGGCATGTGTGATCCGTCGCTCGCGCCGTGGATCGAGGACCCGACACCGATGCTGGCGATGATCACCACGTTCGTGCGCAACGGCACCGACCACGACTTCGTCGCGGCCCGTGACGCGGCGGTCGCAGAACGCGAGTCGACCATCGAACGCGTGCGGTCGTCACTCGACGACGAGGGGCTTCGGCGGTTCGAGGAAGGTCTCGGCGCCTGCCGGCACGCGAACTTCTCGTGGTGGCAGGAGGAGCACAACTTCTATCTCGACCTACGAGCCCACATCCCGTTGCGGATGGCAGCGCTCCGCATCGGTGAGATCGTCGGTGTCGACCGGCGCGACGACCTGATCTACGTGTTCCGCCACGAGCTCGACGACATCGCGGCCGAAAGGATCACGTACCGCGAGATCGAAGAGACGATCGTCGCCCGCCGCGCGTACTACGAGGTGAGCCGGGCGCGCCGGTCGGACATGCCGGCCGTGCTCGGGACCCCGCCCGCCGGCACCGACGACCCGATCATGAAGGAGATCTTCGGTGTCGATCAGCGGCTGCTGGCCACGGTGGGCAGCGTCGGTGCCGACACGACGTCGCTGAGCGGAATGCCCGCATCGTCGGGTGTCGCCATCGGTCGCGCGCGGGTCATCGTCGAGGTCGCCGATCTCGGTGACCTCGAACCGGACGAGATCCTCGTGTGCGTCTTCACGTCGCCGAACTGGACCCCCGCGTTCGCCCAGATCGCCGGCTGCGTGTGCGACACGGGTGGCGCGCTGTCGCACACCGCGATCGTGTCGCGCGAGTACCGCATCCCGGCCGTGTGCGCGACCGGCGCGGCGACGAAGCTGATCCGCACCGGCGATCTGATCGAGGTCGACGGCACGGCGGGCGTCGTCAGCATCCTCGAGCGCGCGTAGCCCCGATGCCGACCACGCTCTTCCGCGGTGGTCGGATCCGTGCCGACTTCGACGGTGCGGTGCACGACTCGCTGCTGTCGCGTGATGGGCGCGTCGCGGCCATCGGCAGCGCGTCCGACGTCCGTGCGTCGATCGACATGGTCGGTGGCGTCGACGGCGTCGAGACCATCGATCTCGGCGGCGCGTGGGTCGTGCCGGGACTGGTCGACGCCCATCCGCACTTGTTGCACTTCGGGGTCGCGGCCGCCGGTCTGGCCGACCTGTCCGACGCCGACGACCACGACGACATCGTGGCCGCGATCGCCGCGGTCGCGTCGGGGCGGGCACCGGGCGAGTGGGTGATGGCGACTCCGGTCGGCGAACCGCACTACTTCTTCCGCCGCGGCCACCAGCACCTCCGCGAGGGGGCACTACCGGACCGGGTCACCCTCGACGGCGCGACCGTGCGACATCCGGTGATGATCCAGGCATGGTCGCCGACGATGCCGAACGTGTGCGCTCTCAACTCGGCGGGTCTCGTCGCGCTCGGCATCAACGCCATGTCGCCGGACCGGGTCGCCGACGTGTGGATCGAGAAGGATGCGTCCGGTGTGCCGACCGGCCGCTTGTTCGGCGCCGTCACCACCAACTACAACACCGATCCGTTCTTCCGCGAGA
Organism: Ilumatobacteraceae bacterium; assembly: GCA_036274875.1. Lineage (GTDB taxonomy): Bacteria > Actinomycetota > Acidimicrobiia > Acidimicrobiales > Ilumatobacteraceae > JALOLG01. Next base: position 1,276 of record DASUEW010000434.1, on the reverse strand, counting down.
TCCTGTTGCGTCTCCCCGGACCGCCACCGCACCTCGTCGAGCACGCGACGCTTCGAGCGATCGCCGCTCACCACCGGCTCGGGATCACGACGGTCTACGAGCCGCACGCCATGGAGCCTCGCCAGATCGACGTGTACCGCCGCCTGCGCGACTCCGGCCGGCTGACGATGCGGGTCAAGGCGGTCCCCGAGTACCAGCGGTTCACTCGGCCGTCGGACCACCAGAAGTCAATGGCCGAGTTGGCCTCGACGCTGCACGACGCGCTCACCGCGGTCGACGTCGGCGACGACTGGGTGCGCGCCGAGGGGATCACGGTGTCGGTCGGCGGGACATGTGCCGCGGGCAACATGCCGTGGCCGACGACGTACCGCGATGTGTTCGGGCACGAGACGAGCGGGCGTTGGTTCATCTCCGACCAGGCGATCGAGCAGGCCGTCGAGTTCTGCGCGCGCGAGAGGCTGCGACTCAACGTGTGCGCGATGGGGCCTGCCGAGCACGAGCTCCTGCTCGGCTTCATCGAGCGGCACGGCGTGCGCGACGGAGTCGTCCAGCACGGTGCGTTGATGCCGCTGAAGCACGCGCGGAGATGGGCGGCGTGCGGCTTCCGCCAGACGATCTGCTGCGGGTTCACGTGGGGCAAGGGCGACGTGTACCGGAACGCGTTCGGCTCCGAGTCGATCGCCGACCTGAACCCGTTGCGACGCCTGCTCGATGCGGGACTGACGCTGGCGGCGTCGACGGACTGGGGCCCGAAGAACCCGTGGGAGCAGATGTGGCTGGCGCAGACCCACGTGCTCGGGCATTCCGGGATCCGCAACGACGGTCCGGACCAGGTCGTCACCAGGGCCGAGGCGCTCGAGATGTGGACCAGCGGTGGAGCTGCCGTGCTCGACTGGCCAGAGCTCGGCCGGCTGCGCGTGGGCGGGTACGCCGACCTCGTCGTCGTCGACCGTGATCCGCTCACGTGCGAGCTCGACGATCTGGCGGGTGTTGCGGTGCTGTCGACCCTGACGGCCGGCCGTCCCGCGTTCACGGCCGGTTGACCGCGTGGGCACCGATCGCCACTCAGAGTGCCCAGTCTCAAGCCGACCTGTGGTTGCCGGCCGATTCTCGGCATGCAGCGCGCGTTCGGCCACTGTAGGTGGTATAACAGCCGGACAATGCACGAATCGTGACAAACGACTCGAATAAACGTCTCGGCATCGTCTGTCTGGCGTGATAGACATTACCTCCGACGGGTCCTCGGCGTGGCGAGGATGATTGCGAAAGAGCGGGA
>DASUEW010000433.1:0-2192 GCA_036274875.1 Ilumatobacteraceae bacterium | reverse complement strand
GACGAGGATGTCGATGTCGATGCCTGGGCCGACCTTCGCGTTGGTTCGGAACTCGGTGCCCTCGGCCTCCATCTGCCGAAGCCGCCGTTCGAGGTGACGCTTCTCCATCTTGAACTCGGGGATCCCGTAGCGCAGCAGGCCCCCGATCCGGTCGGCGCGCTCGAGCACGACCACGTCGTGCCCAGCGCGAGTGAGTTGCTGGGCGGCGGCGAGCCCGGCGGGTCCGGAGCCGACCACCGCGACCCGCATGCCCGTCTTGACCGACGGGATCTGCGGCACGACCCATCCTTCGTCCCAGGCCCGATCGATGATCTCGACCTCGACCTGCTTGATCGTCACGGGGTCGGCGTTGATCCCGAGCACGCAGGCCGCCTCGCACGGTGCCGGGCACAACCGCCCGGTGAACTCGGGGAAGTTGTTCGTGGCGTGCAGCCGGTCGATGGCGTCGCGCCAGTGATCGCGGTACACGAGGTCGTTCCAGTCGGGGATCAAGTTGCCGAGCGGGCAGCCGTTGTTGCAGAACGGGATGCCGCAGTCCATGCAGCGACCAGCCTGGATCTGCAGCGCCTCGTTCGGGAAGGCCTCGTAGACCTCCTTCCAGTCCCGCAACCGCACGGGAACCGGCCGGCGCGTCGGCGTCTCCCTCGCCCATTTCAGGAACCCCGTCGCCTCACCCATGGCTCGACTCCATGACCTTGGCCATCGTCTCGTCCTCGGTTAGCCCGGCCGCCTCGGACTCACGCATCACCGCGAGCACCCGCCTGTAGTCGTTCGGCATCACCTTGCGGAACCGGCTGACCTCGACGTTCCAGGCTGCGAGCAACCGCTTGGCGACCGCCGACCCGGTGTACTCGCCGTGGCGTTGCACCGTGGTCCTCAGGAACTCGCGGTCGTCGGGGTCGAGTTGCTCGATCGTGACCATCTCGTCGTTGACGCGGGAGTCGAACGAGCCGTCGCGGTCGTATACGTAGGCGATGCCGCCCGACATCCCGGCGCCGAAGTTGCGGCCGGTCGTGCCGAGCACGACGACACGTCCGCCTGTCATGTACTCGCAGCCGTGGTCGCCGACCCCCTCGACCACCGCGAGCGCGCCGGAGTTGCGCACGCAGAACCGCTCGCCGACGACGCCTCGCAGGAAGATCTCGCCGCCCGTCGCGCCGTACGCGATCACGTTGCCGGCGAGGATCTGCTCCTCGGCGACGAACGGCGCGTCGCGGTCAGGGTGCACGATCAGGCGACCGCCGGACAGCCCCTTGCCGAGGTAGTCGTTGGCGTCGCCCTCGAGCCGCATCGTGATGCCGGCCGGGACGAACGCACCGAAGCTCTGCCCGGCGGAGCCGCGGAACGAGATGTCGATCGTGCCGTCCGGGAGCCCGACGCCATGCCAAACCCGAGTCACTTCATGTCCGAGCATCGTGCCGACGGTGCGGTTCGTGTTGCGGATCGGCAGCTCGATCCGCACCGGTTGGCCGCCGTCGATCGCGGCGCGGGCGAGGCGGATCAGCTCCTGGTCGAGCGCAACGGCCAGGCCATGGTCCTGCTCGACCGACTGATGGAACGTCTGGTCGTAGGCGTTGTGCGGCACGGCGAGGATCGGGCTGATGTCGAGCCCGTGCGCCTTCCAGTGGTCGACCGCACCCTTCGTGTCGAGGCACTCGACGTGGCCGATCATCTCGGCCATCGTGCGGAAGCCGAGCTCGGCCATCATGTCGCGCACTTCGGCGGCGATGTACTCGAAGAACGTGACGACGAACTCGGGTTTGCCGTTGAAGCGCTTGCGCAGCTCGGGGTTCTGGGTGGCGATGCCGACCGGGCAGGTGTCGAGGTGGCAGACCCGCATCATCACGCAGCCCGACACGACGAGCGGCGCCGTCGCGAAGCCGAACTCCTCAGCACCGAGCAGCGCCGCGATCACGACGTCGCGACCGGTCTTCAGCTGGCCGTCGGTCTGCACGACGATGCGATCGCGTAGACCGTTCATCAACAGCGTCTGCTGGGTCTCGGCGAGCCCGAGCTCCCACGGCCCACCGGCGTGCTTCAGCGATGTGAGCGGGCTGGCGCCGGTGCCGCCGTCGTGGCCCGAGATCAGCACGACGTCGGCCTTGGCCTTGCTCACGCCGGCGGCAACCGTGCCGACACCCATCTCGGCGACGAGCTTGACGTGGATGCGAGCCGCGGGGTTGGCGTTCTTG
>DASUEW010000432.1:0-3134 GCA_036274875.1 Ilumatobacteraceae bacterium | reverse complement strand
CGTCGGTGCGATCAGTCATGGCCCATCAATCATGTCAGGGATCCCGGGAAAGTCGCCGTCACCGTGAGTCACGTCACCAACGCGTCACATCGTCCGGAGCGGGCGACTGCAACATCCAGGACCGCGGGTCCGGAGCGTCGTCTGCATCATGGGCGTCGTCAGCGGTTGCTCATGACGGTGAGCAACCCCGTCGCGTTGAAGGCGGCGTGGGTGACGATCGACATCCCGAGCCGCCTCGTCGTGATCGCGCACATCCCGAACACGAGACCGGCCACGAACAGACCCGGGTACTCGACCGGGCGGAAGTGGATGATCGCGAACCACGACGCACCTGCCAGCAACGCCGCAGGTTCGCTGACACGGGCGACGAACGAGCCCTGGAGCAACCCGCGGTACACGAGCTCCTCGACGATCGGCGCGCCGCCGACCACGACGAGGACCAACACGACGACGGCCGCACCGTCGGCACGGTCGACGAGATCACGCGCCGTCTCCTCGAGGCGATCGTCGCTGAACGTCTCGGGCCACCACGCACGCAACGGCACGTAGACGAGCGGTACGAGGACGAGTTGGGTCAGTAGGCCGATGGGGACGCCGACGATGTCGATCGGCTGCACTTCGAGCCCGTAGTCGGACACGAAGTTCCGGCTACCCGCCCGATCGGATGCCCACCACAGCCCGGCGAGGTACGAGCACCAGGTCGCGACGACCGCGACCGCGAGCGTCGAGATCGGCAAGGTCGCGTCGCCGGACGTGTCGCCCGACGTCGACGCCACGAGCTGGAACAGCAGTTGACCGATGACCCACGTGACGCCCCAGACGGAGATCGCGATCCGGACATCGATGCGTCCACGCCCTGCGCGTACGACGGTACGGGGTTCGTGGGCGGGCACCGTTGCGACACTACCGGCGGCACCCGGTGACCCGAATCGCGGTGCGCACCTACACGGCGATGAGGTCGGAGGGTTCACCGAGCGCGCGGCGGCGGTCGCGCAAGAGCCAACCTTGGGGGACCGTGAGGCGGCTGGCATGGCGGGCGCAGAGATCGTAGGCGTGCGGATCGCGCTCGCCGCTGAGGTCGTCGAGCCACACCTGTGCCTGCCCGTACTGGTACGTCAACGTGACCGTCGCCCGCTCTGCGCAGCCTGTCCGTGAACAGTGCCTCGACACGGCCGCAACGGTAGGGCGCGGCTCGACGCCGATCGCGGATCGCGGATCCGACCCATGCGTCACATGGGTCCCCCTTCGGTGTCGGACGGCTCTAGCATGTGCGCATGGAAAAGCTGCCGCCACCGCCGCCGCCGCCGCCGCCAGGCCGCGGACGCGCGGAGGGTCCGCAGCCGCCGCGCGACCACAGGACGGGCGGAAGCGACGGCACCCGCCGACCAGGTCGTCCGAGCACATGGCCACGCTGGCTGCTCTGGGTCGTCGCCGGCGTGCTCCTCGCGACCATCTTCATCCCCAGCCTGCTCCCCGACGAGAAGGGCAACGAGCTCGACTACACCGAGTTCCGCGCCCTGGTCGTCGACGGCGACGTCACGTCCGTCGAGGTCAACCGCACGAGCGGCAAGATCGAGGGTGAGCTGGCCAACGGGGAGAAGTTCTTCACCAACGGTGGCACCGATCGCGGCCTGTCGGAAGACGACGAAGCGCTGCTCAGGGAACAAGGGGTGAAGGTCAAGTTCAAGACGCCGAGCTCGAACTGGTTGCTCAACGTCCTGGGCCTGATGCTGCCGGTCATCTTGATCATCGGGTTCTTCGTGTGGATGCAACGTCGCGCCGCCGGCCAGATGGGCAACGTGATGTCGATCGGTCGCAGCCGGGCCAAGGCCTACAACACCGACAAGCCGTCGACCACGTTTGCCGACATCGCCGGCTACACCGGTGTGAAGCAGGAGATCACCGAGGTCGTCGACTTCCTGCGGATGCCCGAGCGCTTCCGCGAGATCGGGGCGCGCGTCCCGAAGGGCATGCTGCTGGTCGGTCCGCCAGGCACCGGCAAGACGCTGTTCGCCCGCGCGGTCGCGGGGGAGGCCGGCGTCGGCTTCCTCTCGGTCACCGGATCCGACTTCATGGAGATGTTCGTCGGCGTCGGCGCCAGCCGAGTGCGAGATCTGTTCCAGCAAGCGCGCAAGATGGGCCGGGCCATCATCTTCGTCGACGAGATCGACTCGATCGGCCGCAAGCGGGGCGCCGGCCTGGGCGGCGGCCACGACGAGCGGGAGCAGACGCTCAACCAGCTGCTCGTCGAGATGGACGGATTCGACCAGCGCACGGCCGTCATCCTGATGGCGGCCACGAACCGGCCCGACATCCTGGATCCGGCGCTGCTGCGGCCGGGGCGCTTCGACCGCCATGTCACGATCGACCGGCCCGACCTCGAGGGCCGCAAGGCCATCCTCAGGGTGCACGCGCGCGGCAAGCCGTTCGACGATCACGTCGACCTCGACGTGATCGCCCGCCGGACGCCGGGCTTCACCGGTGCCGATCTCGCCAACGTCATCAACGAGGCTGCCCTGCTCGCCGCGCGGTGGGGCAAGAAGGCCATCTCGATGAAGGAGATCGAGGAGGCGATCGACCGTGTGATGGCCGGGCCCGAGCGCAAGAGCCGCGTCATGAGCGATCGCGAGAAGCGCGTGATCGCGTACCACGAGGGCGGGCACGCGCTCGTCGCTCACGTGCTGCCGAACACCGATCCCGTCCACAAGATCAGCGTGATCTCGCGCGGTCGCGCGCTCGGATACACGCTGACGCTGCCCGAGCAGGACAAGTTCCTCATGACCCGCGAGGAGCTCACCGACGAGCTCGCCATGCTGCTCGGTGGGCGCGTAGCCGAGGAGATCATCGTCGGCGACATCACCACGGGCGCGGCTAACGACATCGAGCGCGCCACGAAGGTCGCGCGGCAGATGGTGACCGAGTACGGCATGAGCGACGTGATCGGGCCGCTGACGCTCGGGCAGAAGCAGCACGAGGTGTTCCTCGGCCGCGACTTCCAGAGCCAACCCGACTACTCGGACTCGGTCGCCTTCGAGATCGACAACGAGGTGCGACAGATGATCGACCAGGCGCACGACGAGGCGCTCGAGATCCTCCAGCTGCATCGCGAGACCCTCGACCAGCTCGCCTCGACG
>DASUEW010000431.1:0-3421 GCA_036274875.1 Ilumatobacteraceae bacterium | reverse complement strand
CCGAAGTTCTGCACGAGCGCGCAGTGCGGCCCGACGCTCGACCGCATCAAGCCGTTCGCGGCGCGCTACCCGGGCGTGACGTTCATCAACGTGGAGCCGTACAAGCTCAAGCTCGTCGACGGCGTCCTCCAGGCGGACACGGACGCCGAGGGCCAGCTGCAGACGACCGCGATCACCGACGAGTGGCACCTGTTCAACGAGCCCACGGTCTACGTCGTGGACCGGGACGGGGTCGTCACGGCCAGCTTCGAGCTCATCTTCTCCGAGGCGGAGCTCACCGCCGCCCTCGACGCGATCAGGTGAAGGAGGCGTTGATAACCGGATTGCCGCGTGCAACCGACCGCGCTATCGTGCGAGACAGCGTCTCCTAAACCGATTTAGTCGCTCGTCGCGACGCCGGGTCGCCGGCAGCGCAGGTGACGGTCGGCTGGGCCAGGGTCATGACTGGGCATGCACCGCCCACGGACCGGAGGAGTATCCGATGTCGCTCGACCGTCGCGTCAGCCACGTGCGGCGCCTGTTCGTCGTCGCCGCATTGCTCGGCCTGCTGGCCACGATCGTCGGCATCTCGCCCGTTGCGAGGCCAGCGCTGGTCGGCGCCTCGCACACCACCAACCCGACCTCGGTCACGATCGCCGGCTCGCTGCAGCAGGAGCTCGGCTGCCCCGGTGATTGGCAACCGGCATGCGCAAGCACGCACCTGGCTTACGACTCGGACGATGACGTCTGGCAGGGCGAGTTCGCCGTCCCAGGCGGGAGCTGGGAATACAAGGCGGCGCTCAACGACGCCTGGATCGAGAACTACGGCGCGGGCGCCGTATTCGACGGCCCGAACATCGCGTTCAACCTGGGCGCCCCAACGTCGGTCAAGTTCTACTACGACCACAAGACGCACTGGATCACGTCGAACCAGAACGCGGTCATCGCGACCGCGGCCGGCTCGTTCCAGTCCGAGCTCGGCTGCCCGGGAGACTGGCAGCCCGAGTGCCTTCGCTCGATGCTCCAGGACCCCGATGGCGACGGCACCTACCGATTCGTCACGACGGACATCCCGGCCGGCAGCTACGAGTTCAAGGCGGCCCTCAACGAGGGCTGGGCCGAGAGCTATGGCCAGGGCGGCGGGCCGGACAACATCCCGTTCACGGTGCCCTCGAACGGGTCCGAGGTCACCTTCAGCTACGACGCGGCAACCCATGTCCCGACGGTCTCGGTCGTCGCGGCCGGGTCCAGCCATGACAACAACGTCGAGTGGGACGGGCTGCGCCACGACTCGCGCGACCTGCTGTATCGGACCCCGGGCGGCGCGGTGCCCGCCGGGACGCCGGTGACCATCCGCTTCCGGACGTTCCACGACGACGTCACCAGCGTGAAGCTGCGCGTCTATGACCTCAACGCCAACGGGCAGTCGCTCACGACCATGGCGCTCGCGGCGGCCGGCGTCTCGTGCTACCAGGCCGGCCTCGAGGACGACACCTGCGACTTCTGGGCGGCGACGCTGCCGAACGCCACCCCGAACAACCTCTGGTACCGGTTCGTCGTCACCGACGGCACGGACACCGACTACTACGCCGACAACACCCCGGCGCTGGACGGTGGCGTGGGCGCGACCAGCGATGAGGTCATCGACAACAGCTACGCGCTGATGGTCCACTACCCGGACTTCACGTCTCCGGCTTGGGCGAAGAGCGCCGTGATCTACCAGATCTTCCCGGACCGCTTCCGCGACGGGCGCAAGGACAACAACCCGAAGACCAACGACGTTCGCTACGACGACCCGGTCATCAAGCTGCCGTGGGGCACCCTCCCCGAGGGCTACTGCCGCAACTACGCCGACGGCGACGTGCACTGCCCCTGGCGGTTCGACACCACGCCGCCCGACTACAGCCCGACCATCGAGAGCCCGCGCGGCCGGGACTACATGGGTGGCGACCTCAAGGGCGTCGACCAGAAGCTCGACTATCTCGCCTCGCTCGGCATCACCGCGATCTACTTCAACCCGATCTTCGACGCGGGTTCCAACCACTCGTACGACACCCAGGACTACACCAGGGTCGATCCGTATTTCGGGACCCAGAAGGACTGGGCCAACCTGGTCAAGCACGCGGATGCCCTGGGCATCCGGATCATGCTCGACGGCGTGTTCAACCACCTGTCGTCGGACAGCGCCTTCTTCGATCGCTACCACCACTACCCCGCCGTGGGCGCGTGCGAATCGCAGGCCTCGCCCTACCGGTCGTGGTTCACGTTCCACGACGTTACGCCCGGCACGGGCACGTGCGTGAGCAGCACCGGCGTCGCGAACGCCGCGACGTACGACGGCTGGTTCGGCTTCGACTCGATCCCTGTCCTGAACAAGTCGAACGCGCAGGTCCAGGCCTACTTCCTGACGAACCCGGACAGCATCACCGCCCGCTGGCTCGCCGCCGGCGCGAGCGCCTGGCGCATGGACGTCTCCGGCGACGCGTCCTTCCCGAATGGCTATTGGGAGACGTTCCGTGACGAGGTCGACGACGCCGATCCGGATGCGCTGACGATCTCCGAGACGTGGCAGAAGGATTCGACCCTCCTGCGCATGCTCCGTGGCGACCGGCTCGACACGACCATGAACTACCGGCTTCGCGACGCGGTCATCGGCCTGCTCGCGCCGGGGAGCTTCGACTCGAAGGGCTTCGCGGACAGCGGCGACGGGCTGAACCCGTCGGAGTTCGCCGCGCGGCTCGCGTCGGTGCGCGAGGACTACCCCGACGCCGCGTACTACGCCCTGATGAACCTGCTCGACAGCCACGACACGGAGCGCCTCCTGTGGACGCTCACGCCGGGCACCGAGACCACGGCCGACAAGGAGCTGAACGCCGGCAACCTCGCCGAGGGCAAGCTCCGGCTCCGGCTGGCCAGCCTGCTCCAGTACGGCGTGCCGGGCGCGCCGACCGTCTACTACGGCGACGAGGTCGGGGTCACCGGCGACGACGATCCCGACGACCGGCGCACCTACCCGTGGGCGGACCTCGGCGGGTCCCCGGACAACGCGCTCTTCGCCCACTACCAAACGCTCGCCGCGGTGCGCGCCGCCAACCCGGCCCTGACCGACGGCGACTTCCGGATCCTGTTCGCGGACGACGCGTCGGGGACCGTCGGCTTCGGACGGAAGATGGGCTCGCAGGCGGCGATCGTCGTCGTCAACAGCAGCGACGCTCCTTCGAGCGGCGACATCCCCGTCGGGGGCTTCGTGCCCGACGGCACGGAATTCACCGTTGCCTACGGCGTCGGCGTCCCGAGCGGTGGCTCGTTCACCGTCGTCGGCGGCGCGCTCGCGGGCAGCCTGCCCGCTTTCGGCGGCGCGATTCTCGTGACCGGCACGGTCGATCTGGCGCCGCCGTCGCCGCCCACCGGCCTCACGGCCGACGAGGGCAATGCCACGGTC
>DASUEW010000430.1:0-5048 GCA_036274875.1 Ilumatobacteraceae bacterium | reverse complement strand
CCCAGTAGCCGTCGTAACGCAGTTGATAGTCCGCCGCGATCTGTTCCTCGACGGTCGGGGGTGGCACGGTTGTCGTCGTGCTCGACGTCGTCGTCGTCGTCGACGACGTCGTTGTTGTGGTGGCGGGCGGCCGGGTGGGGTCGGTGACGTCGATCGCCTCGGTTGTCGACGTCGCCGGCGTCGAGACCGTCACGTCGGACGTCGTCGCGTCGTCGGACGAGTCGTCATCGCTGCACCCGGACAAAGCCGCGACGAACACCAGGGCAGCCAGCGTCGGCCTGTGCATCGTCACCTCCTGCCCCTATTCGCAGCCAGATCGTAGAACAGCGCACGAAGCCGTCTCGCCGCGCCCCGATCGCGTGCGGTCCGTCCACGGATACAGCCCCTCGTCGTCGCCGAGTTCCCGATGCGCGCGCCGAGGCGCTGGACGCCCATATCACGCCGACACCGACGGCGGCTCACGGTTCGAACTCGGGCGGACATACGTTTGTCCCACTGGTCTCATCCAAGCCGTCCGATCCTTCGAGGAGCCATCGGGCGTCCACGAGCTGCAATCGGTCGAGTTGTCTGCCGCCGCCGTGGGTGTTGTTGGCGAGGGTTGCAGGGTTGTCCGGGCCGACCGGGCGAGAGTCATCGACAGGTGGGCCGTACAGGATTGCCGTGGACCACCAGCAGCTGACGATCTCGGCCGTCGTGCCGTCGGCGCCGACGGTGATCGATTCGATCACGTAGTAGCCGGGATCCTCCTTACCGACATAGCGGCCTCGATCGAACAGCGCTTGCATCGTCGCCTGCATCGCCATTGCCGACTCGCCGCCAGGGATTAGCCCTGACATGTCGCAGTTCAGCGGAGCGCGCAGGCAGGCCCAGTATCCGTCGTACAACAGTTGATACGCCGCCGCGACCTGCTCCTCAACCGTCGGGGGCGGCACCGTGGTCGTGGTCGTAGTGGTCGTAGTGGTCGTGGTGGTGGTGGTGGTCGTGGTGGCGGGCGGCTGCGTCGGGTCGGTGACATCGATCGCCTCTGTGGTGGTCGGTGCGTTCAACGCCTCGGTCGTCGTCGCATCGGCGTTCGTGTCGTCGCCGCTGCACGAGCACAGGGCCGCGACGAACACCAGGGCAGCCAGCGTCCGCTTGTGCATCGTCACCTCCTGCCCCCTGTGTGCGTCCAGTTCGTGGAAGGGGAAACCCCGTGGTCCGAGCCCGCCCACGTGCCGCATCGCCTGCGAGCGTCAGAGCGCGGAGCGGAGGGCTTCGACGGGTTCCATGCGGGCTGCTCGGATCGCTGGATAGGCGCCCGCCAGCAGGCCGACGAGCGCCCCGGCCGGTGGGGCGGCGGACGGCAACCAGGGGTCGAGCAGTGGTGTCCAGTCGCGCGACGCCGACACGACCACGGTGACGATGCCCGCGCTCGCACCGACGATGCCGCCGATCACGCCAATCGCGGCCGACTCGCACAGCACCTGACCGGCGATGTGACGGTGACGGGCGCCGAGCGCGCGCCGCAAACCGATCTCGCCGGTGCGTTCCATCACGGTCACCAACGTCACGTTGGCGATGCCGATCGCGCCGACCACCAACGAGATGACGCCGAGCGGAGGAACAGTCCGTTGACGTCGCTCTGCACGTCGTCGCGCGCCCGTGTCGGCTCGGCGGGCGCGGTCGCCCCTCGCCTCGGCCCTGGTCACCGCCTCAGCGAGTGATGCCGTTCTCCAGCAGGATGAGCTCGTGGCGGTACTGCGCCGCCAGGCACCCCGGATGGGGGTGCGCGACCCTACTGCCGTCCGGTGCGGTGCATCGGCCCCGCTCCCGCCACCCCTCACACGCGACGAGCAGGGCCGCTCGGGCACGCTCGATGATGGCCGCGGTCTCCGTGTCGAACGTGTCGACCGTGTCCGGTTGGCGAGGCGCGTTCGAGCCGTCGGTCACCACAGCCTGCCCTCGACGATTACCAACCACGATCGAACTCTCCCGGCTGCTGCGACTCGAGCGAGGCGCAAGGCCGCTCATGACGTCCCCACACCCATATTGACGTCCGAGCGCACCAAATCGTTCCCGAATTTCTCGGCTGGATCTCTGGATGCTGTGGGACGGCCAGCGTCAGACCTGGCACGACAAGGTTGCCGACACCATCGTCGTCGAGACATGACGCAGCGGTCGAACTCCACCGAGACAGCTCGGGTGTCGTCGGTCGTTGGTACCGCGTAGCCTGGTCAGCGTGCCCGAGGCCGTGTCCGATCCCATGATCCGACCGACGCCGACCGACGACGAGGTGGCCGCGATCGTCGCCGCGGTCGACGCGCTGTGGCCGCGCGCGGCACAGGCGGCATCGACCGGCCGGGAACGACGCACGTCGTGGCGTTTCAGCGGACGATGGTGGTCGGAACCGACGCCGGTACGCCGCGACCGGCCCTACCTCTGACCGCTCGGCATGGACGTCACGACCGTCGCCGACGACCTTGTGGTGATCCACGACGGCATCCGGGTGAACCGCTTCGAAGGCCTGGAGCCCGACACCGAGCACGTGCTCGGCGGCATCGAGGTGCGCACGCTACCGCGACCGCCAGGCGAGTTGCTGTGCCGAGTGGCGACGGTGAACGATCTCCACTTCGGCGAGATCGAGGCGGGCCGGATCGACGAACGCACCGACGGCCCGATCCAGCGGGTGGGAAGGGGCGAGGAGCCGTACCCGGAGACGATGAACCGTGGCGCCGTGGCCGAGATCGCGGCGTTGGCCCCGGCAGCCGTCGTCGTCAAGGGGGACGTGTCGACCGACGGCACCGACGAGGAGTTCGCGACGTTCGAGAGGTACTACCGCGCCGAGTTCGGCGAGCGGCTACACGTCGTGCGTGGCAACCATGACGCCTACCGCGGCCAGACGCGCTACACCGGCGACAGCTGGATCGATCTCCCGGGCGTGAGCGTCGCCCTGCTCGACACCGCGGTACCCGGAGGCGCGACGGGGTTCCTCACGCCCGAGCAGTTCGACTGGCTCGATGCGCAGTGTGCGGCGGCGGACCGCCCGGTGCTGGTGATGGGTCATCACCAGCAGTGGATCGCCGGTCATCGTCCGGCCGACGCGCCAGGTGATCCGCGCGACGAGCGCCGCAGCGCCAACTACTTCGGCATTCACCCCGACCCCAGCGACGCCCTCGACGAGTTGGCGGCGCGGCGGCGGACGATCGTCTGCTACACGGCAGGCCACACCCACCGCCACCGCGTGCGGCGGATGACGGTCAGCGGGATCCCGTCGATCGAGATCGGGTGCGTGAAGGACTTCCCCGGGACGTGGGCCGAGTACCGCGTCTACGAGGGCGGCATCACCCAGGTGGTGCATCGGATCTCGTCGCCGGACGCCCTCGCCTGGAGCGAGCGCTGCCGTCACCTCTACCTCGATTTCGGCGTCGACTACGAGGCCTACGCCCTCGGCGATCTCGCCGACCGATGCCTCAATCTCGTCGTGGGCTGACGTCGGCACTGAAGTCGTCGTCGGTGATTCGGCCGGACCAACACGCGCTGCCGTGCGTGGATCACGTGTCAGGGCCCCCCGCCTCCCCTGGCACGACGAGTATGCCCGCCGGCCTCGATCTCGTCGTCGGGCCCGACCATCGATGCGTATTCCTGGTTCATCCTCCTGTGCATCGTGGTGGGATCCGCGGCGGGCGTCACACCCCCCGGTCATCATTGAGCGCATGGACATCTCGTCGGTGCTGCTCCTGATGGTGGCGGTCGGTGCCATCTCGGCCGCGGTCGCGGTCGAGGTCACCCGGCGGCGGGCCGTCGGCGCTGTCGCGCCCGCTGATCCGGCCGAGGCCGTGCAGACGGCAGTCGACGCGGCGCTCGCCGAGATGCGGGCGCACGCTGGTGTCGAGCGCGACGCGTCCGTGCGCGCCGCGCTGGAGCAGGCCGTGATCCTCCAGCGCGAGCAGCTCGGCTCCACCGCGGTGCAGGTGCGTGAGCACGCGTCGGCGGAGCTGTCGTCGAAGAAGGACGTCATCGATGCCCGGCTCGACCAGGTCCACCAGGAGATGCGCTCCGAGCTCGGACGTCTCGGCACCATGGTGGCGGCGCTGAGTGAGGCCAGCGCCCAGAAGTTCGGCCAGGTCGATCAATCGCTGCGCACGCATGCCGAGATCACCGAGCACCTGAGCGAGTCGGCGCGATCGCTGCGTGAGGCACTCGTCAGCCCCACCGCACGCGGGCAATGGGGGGAGCGGATGGCCGAGGACGTCCTGCGTCTGGCCGGTTTCGTCGAGAACGTGAACTACGTCAAGCAGACCCAGGTCGAAGGTGGCACGGGTCGGCCGGACTTCACGTTCCCGCTGCCCAAGGGCCATGAGCTGTACATGGACGTGAAGTTCCCGATGGCCGGCTACCTGCGCTATCTCGAAGCGCCGACCGAGGCCGAACGCCAGGCGCACCGAACGGCGTTCCTGCGCGATGTCCGGCTGCGCGTGAAGGAGCTGGCCAAGCGCGATTACGCGCGCGCCAGTGCGCGCGCCAGCGTCGACTATGTCTTGTTGTTCCTCCCCAACGAGCAGCTCACCGGGTTCATCCACGAGCACGATCCGGCGCTCATCGACGACGCGATGGCACAGCGCGTCGTGATGTGCTCGCCGCTCACCCTGTTCGCGTTCCTCGGGGTGATCCGCCAGGCGTACGACAACTTCGTGATCGAGCAGACGAGCGACCAGATCCTGTCGCTCATCGGCAAGTTCGGCACGCAGTGGCAGAAGTACGTCGAGCAGCTCGAGAAGGTGCACGCCAAGTTCGAACAGCTCGACCGGCAGTTCGACGAGCTGATGGGCCCGCGGCGACGCCAGCTCGAGAAGCCGCTGCAGCAGCTCGAGACGGTCCGCCGCGAGCGCAACCTCCCGATCGACGGCCAGCTCTTCCCCGAGCTCGACCCCGACGACGACGCACCGGCGGCCGACGACCTCACCCCCGACAACATCCGCCGCCTCGGCCTCGGCGCCTGACCCACGCGCGCCCCGTCGATCCCGCACGAATCTCAGCGGAAAGCTCGCACTTCCACGGACCGTCTGCGC
>DASUEW010000429.1:0-2778 GCA_036274875.1 Ilumatobacteraceae bacterium | reverse complement strand
CTTCGGCACCATCGGCCAGACCCTGACGATCCGTCAGGACAGCTACGACCGCGACAGCTTCATGCCGGGTGTGATCCTGGCGTGCAAGCGGATCGCCGACCACCCCGGCCTGACGCTCGGCCTCGACCCCCTCCTCGGCCTCTAGCAGCCGGTGACGGCGTGCACGCAGCGGGCGACGTCAGGCGCTGACTCTCTCGAACGCCGGCGCGACGGGGAAGCCGCCGACGGCGTGCTCGAACGCCTGCGCCACGCGGAGGCAGGTGGCGTCGTCGAAATGCGTTCCGATGATCATCAAGCCGACCGGCAGGCCGTCGACGAGACCGGCGGGCACCGATGTCGCGGGGTGTCCCGTCACGTCGAACGGCGCCGTGTTGGCGATCATCTCCAATGCCCGCGCTAGGTACTCCTCGCGCGGTGCGTCCGGGGCGGGGATCGTGGTTGCCGTCAGCGGCAGGGTCGGCATCACCAGCACGTCGTGGTCGGCGAGGGCGTCGTCGTAGGCGCGGCGCAACTCGAACGTCAGGTTGCGCGCCATCGCGTAGTGCTGACCGTAGGCGGTGTCGATGGCGTGGCGTCCGGCCATGACGACCAGCTTGACCGTCTCGGAGAAGCGCGCCGCCCGTTCCCGCCACTGCCGCCCGTAGAACGCGATCAGCTCCGGGTCGTACAGCCCCTCGTAGTTCATGCCATACGCGTTGCCGTCGACCATCTGCGCGGTCGCGCCCTCGGTCGCGATCACGTTCCACACGTGCATCGCGTCGCGGTGCCACGGCACGGACACGTCGGTGACGGTGGCGCCGAGGTGACGGAGCTGCTCGATCGCCGCCCGCACGGCGTCGTCGACGCCCGGCATCGACACGTCGGGGATCCCGAACCCTTCGGTGACGACGCCGATCCGCAGTCCGTCGACCGGCCCGTCGAGCGCGGCGACGTAGTCGGCGCCTTCGACCCCTGTGGGTTGGCGGGGGTCGAGCCCGTCCGACCCGGCCATCACGCCGAGCATCAGCGCCGCGTCGGCCACGGTGCGGGTGATCGGACCGAGGTGATCCAACGTCAGCTCGATCGGGAACGCCCCGGTGTAGGGGACGAGGCCGTGGGTCGGCTTGTGGCCGACCGTGCCGCTGTACGCGCTGGGGATGCGCACCGAGCCGCCCTGATCGCCGCCGACGGCAAGATCGACGGCGCCGGCGGCGACGAGCGCGGCGCTTCCGCTCGACGACCCGCCGGCGGAGCGGGTCGGGTCCCACGGGTTGCGCACCGGGCCGGTGCGCGACGTGTGGCTGCCGCCGGAGAAGCAGAGGTCCTCGCACACTGCCTTGCCGGCGATCGTGGCCCCGGCGGCGAGCAGGCGGGTGACGATGGTGGCGTCGCGCGTCGGGACGAAGCCCTCGAGCGTTTCCGATCCGTTCATCATCGGCACGCCGGCGACCATGATGTTGTCCTTGATCGCGACCGTGCGGCCGGACAGCGGGCCGTCGTCGGTTTCGTGGATCGCCGTCGTCACGTACCAGGCGCCGAGCGGGTTGTCGGCGTCGGCCGGGCGGGACCACGCGCGGTCAGAGGACGGTGCCGGCGCCGTGCGTTCGTACAGCTCCTCGACGGCCGTCCACGACTCGAGCAGGCCCGTGGCGAACGGGGCGAACGCGGTGATGTCGGCGGCAGTCAGGCCGAGCCCGTAGCGTTGGGCGACGGCGGCCAGGTCGGCCTCGTCGGGCGGGCGGATGGTCATGGGTGGACCTCCTCGCGGTTGTGGCGTGATGGGCCGAACGTACGCCCGGCGTCTCGAATCGTCAACGATGTGCAGCGTCAGAGGCGTGCGCCGGGTCGTCCGTCGCCCGTCGGATCCGACTCGCTCGACCCGGGCGTGCGGGCTGGAATGATGTGGGCATGCTCGATCATCTTGGAATCCAATGCGCCGACATGTCAGCAAGCAGCGCGTTCTACGACGCCGTGCTCCAGCCGCTCGGGGCGAGTCGGGTCATGGACTTCGGCGTCGCCATCGGGTACGGCGTCCCACCGGAGCCCGACTTCTGGATCGGCGACCTCAACTCCGGCGACGGGTTCCGCGAATCCCACATTGCATTCACCGCCCCGGATCGCGTTGCCGTTCGCGCCTTCTTCGAGGCGGCGGTGACGGCGGGTGCCGAGGTGCTGCACGAACCGCGCCTGTGGCCCGAGTACCACGCCGAGTATTACGGCGCGTTCGTGCGCGACCCGGACGGCAACAACGTCGAGGCCGTGTGCCACAAGCCGGAGCCGGGCTGAGCCACCACCGGTTCGAACTGCGCATCTCGGAAGCAGGCCACGCTCCCTCTAGCCCGTGATCGCCGGAACCGACCACCGCAGCGGTGTGACGTGACGGCGTTCGACAACGTGCTCGACGGTCAGCTCGATCGAGAGCGCGGCACCGTCGGCGCGGCCGTCCAGTTCGCTGCGGATCGCAACGGAGCCGGTCAGGTGGAGCACGGTCCCGCCGTCCCAGTCGATGAAGAGCAGACCGGCGGTCGGTTCGGCGCTGATGTTGTCGAGCGTCAGGAACATGTTGTTGCCGGGATAGTCGGCGAACTCGAGGTGGTGGTCGTCGACGACGTGGACGAACCCGGGCGCGCCGCCGCGATGTGACGCGTCGGCGTTGCCCGCCGTGTCGGTGGTCGCGATGAAGAACGTGTCGGCAGTGCGCAGCCAGTCGGCCTGCGCTTGCGTGAGCCGTCCGTTCTCGGTAGTGACCGTGGGGGTAGCTGCCGACTCGATCGCCGTCCATTCGCGCCGTTGTATGTA
>DASUEW010000428.1:0-4623 GCA_036274875.1 Ilumatobacteraceae bacterium | reverse complement strand
GAGTACCTCGCCGCGGTCGGGCCGCTGTTCCGAAAGTACGGACGGCGGCGCGGCGAGCCGTACCGGGTCGCGCTCGCGGCCTACCCCGACCCAACGATCGAGGAGGTGGACGAATGAGCGACGCGATCGAAAAGACGTTCGTGGTCGAGGTGTCGACGGCGCGGGCATGGGAGGTCTTCACCGACGGCGACGAACGGTCCAAGTGGGAGGCTGTCACCTACGAGATCGATCCTCGACCGGGCGGAAGGGTGCACTGGGAGCTTCCCGGCCTCGAGTGCGAAGGACGGGTCGACGATGTCGAGCTCCACCGGCTCCTGCGCCACACCGAGCTGACCGGGCCGCACGCCGATTCCGAGGTGACGGTCACGTTCGAGGAGGTAGAAGGCGGCACGCGCATCACCATCACCCACGCCGGCTTCGGCGACAGCGAGGCGTGGCGGGGCGCGCTCGGTGGCGCTTCGATCGGATGGGATCAGGCCATCGCCGACCTCATCTTCTACCTGACGACGGGCGTGCCGGCGGGCCGGTTCACGATCGCGCCCGGCAACCCTGGCGTGCGCCTGGCCGAGACGCCCGCCGGCCTCGAGGTTCTCGCTGTCGAAGCCGGCGGGTTCGCCGACGAGGCCGGGCTCCGCATCGGCGATGTGCTCCTGACCGCTGGCGGCGCGCCCGTCTACACGTGGCGGGAACTGTGGGTCATGCTGCGCGCTCAGGGACCAGGCGCCGAGATGCGGGTCGAGTACGTCCGGGGGCAAGATCGGCACGCCGGCGCCGGAACACTCGGCGTCATGCAGGGCTGACCGTGGTGACATCGCCGAGCTCGCCTGTGTGCGGGTGCACCCGGCGGCGATCCGCTCGTAGGCTGCGCGCATCAGGGCCTCCCCGACGCTCGCTGGTCTTCTCGCCGGGATGACTATCGCGGCGGCAGTTGCCGTCGCACCGGCTGCACCGATCGCGGCGGCCCCGGTGTCGTTCGCACCGGGGCCGCTCGGTGCGGTGACGATCGTGGGCGACTCGGTGTTGGCCGCCAGCGTGTACCCGTCAGGTGGGCATCGCTCGCTGTCCCAGTACGTCGCCGACCTCGGCTTCGGCCCGATCGTGGCGCGCGCCGCCAGCGGCCTGACCGCGGGGTTCGTTCCGACCGGCTACTTCGGCATGCCGGCGAACGTCACGGTGTCGAGTTGGCTGGCCGAGTGGCGCGCCGAGGGGTGGGACGCGCCCCATGTGATCGTCAACGTCGGGGCGATCGACTCGGGGTACTGTCGCACCAACCTCGTGTGCGCGCGTGACTCGATCCAGCACGTGATCGACGCCGTCGGACCGGGGCACCACATCTGGTGGCCCCAGATCACGCGGTTCTACACGCATCAGGCCGAGGCCGAGACGTGGAACACGGCGCTCGCCGAGTTCGACGCCGCGCGCGACGACTTCACGACCTGGGACTGGCCATCGGTGCTCGTCGCCGACAGCTTCGACGTGTACGACGGGGTGCACCTCGCGTCACCGGCCGAGCACGCCCGCCGATCGGAGCGCATCGCCCAGGAGGTCTACCGGGCGTGGGCCACGGCACACCGCACCGGGGGCGACGCCTCGCTGCCTTCGGCGACCTCGGCGCCGGCGCGTCTGACACCCGTCGACCCGGTCCGCGTGCTCGATACTCGCCGATCCCAGATCGTCGAGGCCGGCCGGGTCGTGGAGGTCGCGCTCGCCGCGCGGATACCGGCCACGGCGACGTCGGTCGTCATCAACGTGACCGCCACACAGGCCGCGGCCGACGGGTTCCTCACGGCATACGCGTGCGGCGGGGCCGTCCCCGAGGCCAGCAACGTCAACTTCGTCGCCGGGCAGGATCGTGCGGCCAGCGCGGTGGTGCCGGTCGGCACCGGGGGGTCGGTGTGCGTGTACTCGTCGGTCGCCTCGCACGTCGTCGTCGACCTGGCGGGGTACCTGGCGCCGGGCGGCTCGCTCGGGCTCGTGCCAGTCGACCCGACGCGCCTGGTCGACGAGGTGGTCCCGGCAGGAACGACTCGGCTCGTGCCGGTTCCCGGCGGTGCCGCGGCCGTCGCGGTGGGGCTCACCGCCGACGCCGCGGACAACTGGGGGTACCTCACGGTGTACCCGTGCGACGACGAGGTACCCGAGGCGTCGTCCGTCAACTACGGACCGAACGAGGCCGTCGCCGGCTCGGCGTACGTCGGCACGGGCGGTGGCGCGATCTGTGTCTACACGTCGGCGCGCGCCAGGGTGATCGTCGACCTCCAGGGTCGGTTCGGGTCCGGCGGAGCCTCGTTCGTCGCCGCTCGACCGACTCGTATCCTCGACACCCGCAACGGCGCCGGTGGCTGGTCGCCCGTCCATGGCGCCGACCAGGTGATCGACATCTCCGCCGCCCCGCCGGGCGCGGTCGCGACCACCGGATCGCTGACAGCCACGGGTGCTGCCTCCACCGTGTTCGAGACGGCGCACCCGTGTGGGTCAGCCGTCCCGAACGCGTCGAACGTCAACTCCCAGCCAGGACGCGCCGCGGCGAGCGGCGTCACGGTGCGTGTCGACAGCGGCGGGCGGTTGTGCCTGTGGTCATCGACGGTGACCCACACGCTCTTCGATGTCACCGGCTGGTGGATCTAGCGCCGGGAGGAGGCAGAAGGGTGGACGCGGAGCGCGCGGCCGACGTACGCGGGTTCATCCGGTGGCGGCCCG
This sequence comes from Ilumatobacteraceae bacterium, assembly GCA_036274875.1. Classification (GTDB taxonomy): domain Bacteria; phylum Actinomycetota; class Acidimicrobiia; order Acidimicrobiales; family Ilumatobacteraceae; genus JALOLG01. Next base: position 1,923 of record DASUEW010000428.1, on the reverse strand, counting down.
CGTTCGCGGTGCTGTCGGTGATCGGGCTGGCGCTGGTGGTCGTCGCCCATCCGGGGCCCCTGCCCGGTGAGCTCGGCTACATCGGGTGGCTGCAGGACCTCGACGAACCGGTGCCGACGCTCGCCCGATTCGTGTGGACGACTACGGGGAGCGAGGCGGCACTCGTCGTGGCTGCGGTACCGGCAGGTCTGCTCATCGGGCGACGAGACCGGCGGGGCGTGATCGTCGTCGCCATCGCCGCCGTGTCGATTCTCGTCGCGCAGCCAGCCGTGAAGGCGGTCGTCGATCGGCCGCGTCCGTCACCGGAGCAGGTCACTGTGCGGGCGCAGACCGAGAGCATGAGCTTTCCCTCCGGTCATTCGATGAGCACGACGACCGTGTGGGGTGCCGCCGCAGGTGCGGCGTGGGCGTGCCGTCGGCGTTGGGTCGCGGTCGCGACTGCCGTGCCGATCGTGCTCACGTTCTTCGCCAGCGGAGTGCAGGGTGTGCATTGGCCGACGGATGCGATCGCCGGCACGATCCTCGGTGCGACGGCTGCATCGCAGATCGTTCCGCGACTGCCGTTCGTCTGACGCGTCACACGTGGGCGAGCACGAGGTCCAACGGTCGAGGCACACGGTCGAGATCCAGCGCGTCGACGAGCAATCGCGCGTAGCGGATCTTGCGACCGCCGCGGGTGCCCATGAAGCGCCGAAGCTGCTGCTCGGTGCTCCGCCCTTGCTGCGCAGGCTGCTTCTGGAGGGTGCGGAACGATCCCAATTCACCCTGCGAGTCGACGACCTCCTCGACGCGGGTGGTGCCGAGCACCCGGATCAGCTCGTCCTCCAAGTCCGCAACGCAGACGTAGAAACCCAGTGCTTCCATCTCGGCGCGGCCGAGGCCGGAGCCGAGCCCGGCTCGCCGGAGCGCGCGTCGAAAGTCGCCTTCTTCGGCGGCGTCGCAGAGCCCCGCCAGCCCGACATCGAACCCGTGCGGGCCGAACAGATCCAGAAACCGTCGGATCGTCGTCGCGCCGCCCATCGGCACAACCGAGACGCCCTCGGCCTCGAGGTTTCGACCACGGCGTTCGGCGAGCGTCTCGAGCGCGAGCTGGTCGCTGACGCCCTCGACGAGCACGACCGAACGCGGGACGACCCCGTAGACCGGCGGGAGCACCATCCGGGTCAGACGGCCCAGGTCAGCGCCGGGCTCCCGACACGACCACATCGAGGGCCGCCGTAGCCGTCGGTGAGGTCGATCGTCGCCAGCAGTGGGCGCGATCCGGCGAGCGCGTCAGCGATGAGCTCGGGCTCGATCTGATCGAGCATCAGCTTCGCCCGGCGGAACATGGCGAAGCCACCCGCGCTGTTCACGTCGCCCCACGTGAGGTACAGGAAGCGTTGACCCCGTGAGCCGTGGACGGCAGGGCCTTTGAAGTCGAACCGACCGTCGACGGTCTCGACGCGAACATCGACATGCCATTCGGCGCACTCCGCGTCGGCCCGGACCAGGCCGACCGGCTCACTGCGCACCTGTACCCCGACGTGGACGTTGTGGATCGGTACGCACGCGTTGCGGAAGTTGCGGCCCGGCATGTTGTGAGCGCGAATGACGATCTCCACGTGCCCATTCTGTCGCCTGATGCCGATCGTGTCAGCGGGGTGCCACGCGTTCGTGATGGGCTCCGATCAGGAACACCGCCAGGCGCGCCGTGGTGTCGCCGTGGTTGCGCCACGCGTGGCGGGTGCCGTTCTGCACGACGGTGTCGCCCGCGCGCAGGTGGACCTCGACGCCGTCGTCGAGCTCGAGCCACACCTCACCCTCGAGCACGACCTCGAAGTCGATCGTGTCGGTGGTGTGCATCCCCGGCGCGTCTGGCTCGAGGTACGACGCCAGTCCCGGCAACGCCGTCTCGAACTCGGCGACAGCCGCTTCGATATCGGC
>DASUEW010000427.1:0-5314 GCA_036274875.1 Ilumatobacteraceae bacterium | reverse complement strand
ACGACACCGTGGCCCCTGACACCACGACCCCTGACACCACGGTCCCTGACACGACCCCTGTCACGACCGTTCCGGACACCGCAGCTCCCGACGACGCCGTCATCGCCGAACCGCCGGTCGACGATCCGACGACTGAATTCGACGAGACCAAGTGCGCCGAAGGCAACCACGGCGCCACCGTCAGCTCGATCGCCAAGGAGACCGCGCCCGGCCCCGGCCACGGCGACGACGTCAGCACCGCCGCCCAGTCATCGTGCGGCAAGAACACCACGACCGACGACACGGCCGACGACGCCGCCGACGACGGCACGACCGACACCACGGTTGCTGCGACCGACGACGACTCCGACGACGACTCCAACGGCAGCAGCGGAGACAGCCACGGCAACGGGAACGGCAACGGCAACAGCAACAGCAGCAGCGGCAACGGACGCGGGAACGGCAACGGACGCGGGAACGGCGGCTGAACCGGAGGGGACGGGCGCGCGAAGATCGGCGGATGCCGGGCGCTGACCGTCCCTTCCGGTTCGGTCTCCAGATCCGAGGCGACAACAGCGCCGACGAACTGCGGGCGATCGCGATCGCCGCCGAACACGCCCGGTTCGACGTGCTCAGCACATTCGACCACGTCGGTGCGCACTGGTCGGCTCTGACGCCGTTGACCGCGATGGCGGCGGTCACGGAGCGGATCCGCTTCTGTCCGTTGGTGCTGAACAACGACTTCTGGCACCCCGTTCACCTCGCCCGCGAGGTGGCGGCGATCGACCACGTCACCGACGGGCGGTTCGAGCTGGGCATCGGCGCCGGGCACGCCCACACCGAGTACGCCGCGATCGGCGCCGCGTTCGATCCACCCCGAGTTCGCAAGGAGAGGCTGGCCGAGGCGATCGAGATCGTGCGCCGCCTGCTCGACGGCGAAGACGTGACCCAACATGGCACCCACTACTCGATCGACCGGGTGCGGACCATGCGGAGCCGCCAAGAGCACTTGCCGATCCTGGTCGGCGTCAACGGGCGAGAGGCGCTCGCCCATGCGGCTCGGCACGCCGACATCATCGGCTTGACGATGCTCGGCAAGACGCTGCCCGACGGCAACCAACACGAGGTTCGCTGGCAACCAGCGCGACTCGACTCGACGGTCGCCCATGTCGCCGAGCAGAGCGCGGGACCTATACCCGAGTTGAACGTGCTGGTCCAGCGCATCGTCATCACCGACGACCGGGAAGCAGCCGCGGCCGAGATCGTCGCCGCAGTCCCGAGCCTCGACCTCGCCGACGCGCTCGCCACTCCGTTCCTGCTGCTCGGCACGCACGACGAGATCGCGGCGCAGATGCTCGCCGCTCGCCAAAGATGGGGCGTCAGCTATTTCACGGTCCGCGATCTCGACGCCCTCTCACCCGTGATCGAGCGCCTTGCACCACCCGGTGCACGAAGAGGTGCGACGTGACACCTGACGCCTGACGCGCGACGCATCGTGCGAGGTAGCGTCGGTTCCGTGAGGCCCCGCGATCCGCATCCGGGTCACCGCTCCGTCTCGGGTGGTCTTGCCCGTGCTTCGGTGTTCGGCATCAACGACGGTTTGGTGTCGAACGTGTCGTTGATGCTCGGGTTCGCAGCATCCGGCGTCGACTCCTCGATCGTCCGCCTCGCCGGCATCGCCGGCGCCGTCGCCGGTGCGATCTCGATGGCCGCCGGCGAATGGATCAGCGTCTCTGCACAGAACGATCTCATCGAACGCGAGCTCGACGTCGAGCGGCGCGAGCTGAAGCACAACCCGGAGTTCGAGACCGCCGAGCTGGCGGCGATGTACGAGAGCCACGGCATGGACGCCGGAAGAGCTGCTCGTGCAGCCGCCGAGGTGATGCGCGAGCCCGCCACCGCACTCGTCGTACATGCCAGAGAGGAGCTGGGCATCGATCCCGGCGACCTCCCGTCGCCAGTGCGCGCATCATCCCTGTCGTTGGTGTGCTTCCTGTTCGGAGCGATCCTTCCACTCATCCCGTGGTTCATCGGCTCCGGCACCGCCGCGACATGGGCCTCGATCGTCATCGGGGTGCTCGCCGCCGCCGTCGTCGGTGCGCTCGTCGGCAAGTTCGCCGAGCGACCGTTGTGGCTGACGGTGGTCCGCCAGGTCGCGATCGTGCTCGCCGCGTGCGCGATCACGTATGCGATCGGTGAGCTGGTCGGCGTCAACGTGAGCGGCTGATCGCGTCGCGGAGCTGGTGCGCTTCGGCAGCGACGTCGTCAGCCGACCTGCCCGTGATCGTCAGGTGTCCCATCTTGCGGCCCGGCCGGGCGATGGCCTTCCCGTAGAGGTGCACGCTCGCACGCGGTTCATCGAACGCCCTCGCCCAATCCGGCTCGCCTCGGTGCCAGAGGTCGCCGAGCAGGTTGACCATCGCTACGGCTGGGGCCGTCATCGCCGTCTCGCCCAGTCCGATTCCGCACACCGCCCTGATCTGCTGTTCGAACTGGCTGGTGCGGGCAGCATCGAGTGTCCAGTGCCCGCTGTTGTGTGGGCGCGGCGCCAGCTCGTTCACGTACAACTCGCCGGCGACGACGAAGAGCTCGACCGCGAGCACCCCGATGTAGTCGAGGGCGTCGGCAACGGCGCGCGCCAGCTCGGTCGCCCGCTCGGCAACCGCGGCAGTCACCCTGGCCGGCACCACGGTGAGGTCGAGCACACCGTCGACATGGTGGTTCTCCGACACCTCGTAGGTGGCCGTCCGTCTGTCGGCCGTGCGGGCGACGACGACGCTGACCTCCGATTCGAGTGCCAACGCCCGCTCGAGCACGCACGCTCGCGAACCGAGCGCGGTCCACGCGTCGCCGATCTCATCGATCGAGGCGATCGCGGTCTGCCCCTTGCCGTCGTAGCCGAGGTGTGCCGTCTTCAAGATCGCGGGGAACCCGACGTCGGGACGGTGGTCGGCCGACTCGACAACGCCCCAGGGCCCGACCGGGAGACCCGCCTCGGCCAGGACGCGCTTCTCCGATCGCCGGTCCTGGGCGATCGCCACCGCCGCCGCCGACGGGGCGACGGCGGTCGAGCGTGCCAGCCGCTCGAGCGACGACGCCGGTGGGTTCTCGAACTCGGTGGTGACGACCGCACACGCCGATGCCAGTCGGTCGAGCGCGGCCGCGTCGTCGTACGCCGCGACGAGGTGTTCGTCGGCGACCGCGCCCGCCGGCGCGCGCTCGTCCGGTTCGAGGACCACGGTGCGGTATCCCATCGAGCGGGCGGCCATGAGTGCGTACCGGCCGAGCTGCCCGCCGCCCATCATCCCGATCGTCGCCGGCGGCGTGACGACCCGGCCGGCCACATCGCGACTCACGGAGGCGGGAGCACCACTCGCGCCGCCTGCTCGCGGCGCTCCGCCCGGTACGCGTCGAGCCGCGTTGCGAGTGACGCGTCGCCGGCGGCGAGGACCGACACCGCGAACAGGGCGGCGTTCGTGGCCCCCGCCTCGCCGATCGCGAACGTCGCCACGGGGACACCGGCAGGCATCTGCACGATCGAGTACAGCGAATCCAGGCCCGACAGATGACGGGACGCTACGGGCACACCGAGCACGGGCACGGTCGTCTTGGCGGCGAGCATCCCCGGCAGGTGGGCCGCGCCGCCGGCGCCGGCGATGATCGCCCGCAACCCCCGGTCACGGGCCGATTCCGCGTACGCGAACATCTCGTCAGGCATCCGATGGGCGCTGACCACCCTGGCTTCGTGCGGGATCTCGAAGTGCTCGAGCACCTCGACCGCCTTCGCCATCGTCGGCCAGTCGCTCGACGAGCCCATCACGACACCGATCACCGGCGTCATGGGCACGAACTCCTCGACGAACTCCTCGACGAGCTACGCGACGAGCTACTCGACGAACCTTGCACGCGCGCCCCGATGTCACAGACCCATGGTGCGCTGGCGGTCCGGCACGATCTGGAGGATCACCCGCTCGCTCTGGATCGGGTTGTCGTAGTCGGCCCCGGTGTATTTCTGGGCGAGCGCGTCGATGTGCGCCCGCGCTTCGGGACCGCGCACCTCACTGGCGACCCTTCCACGCACCTCGCCGTACTGGTACGGGTTCTCGGCGTTCCAGACCGTCACCGTCACGTTCGGGTTGGCTTCGACGGCCCGGTACTTCGCTCGATGGACCTCGGTGTTGATGAGGAGGTGGTCGTCGGTCGCGTCCACCCACATCACGTGGCTGGCGATCTGCCCGTTTGGCAGGTTGACGCAGAACGTTCCGAAGTTCTTGGTGGTGGCGAGCTGTTTGATGGAGGGATCGAGCATGAGCGGCATGGTACGTGCTGAGATGTCGGGATGCAGCAGATCAACGTGCTCGGAAGTGAGCTCCAACCGTGCTCGTACGACCCCGTCACCGGGTTCTACCGCACCGGGTGCTGCGAGAACCATGGCGACGACCCTGGCATGCATGTGGTGTGCTGCCGGGTCGACGAGGCGTTCCTCGAGTTCAGCGTCAGCCACGGCAACGACCTCGTGACGCCGATGCCGCAGTACGGTTTCGCCGGCCTGAAGCCGGGCGACCAGTGGTGCGTCTGCGCCGCCCGTTGGGCCGAGGCCCTCGAAGCGGGCCAGGCCTGCCCGGTGGTGCTCGAGAGCACCCACGTGTCGGCGCTGGAGTTCGTCGACCTCGAAGACCTCCGTGCGCACGCCGCGCTTGATTGAGCCGTGTCTGATTGAGCCGGCTCACCGCACGCCGGAGCGCAACACGTCTGGTCGCCGGCTCGAGCGGCGACCGTTCCTTGCTCACGTTGATCCGGCTTCGTCACGTTGTTCCGCGCACCACGCGGAAGTACGTGACCAAGGCGTTTCGCGCTCGGCTCAACCGAGCGCCTGAAGCAGGTTGGTCGGGGTGTCCTTGGGGCTGATCTTCGGCCAGGCCTGTTCGATCGCGCCACGCTCGTCGATCAGGAACGCCGAGCGCTGCACGCCCATGTACGTCTTGCCGTAGTTCTTCTTCTCGGTCCACACGTCGTATCGCTCGGTGACATCGTGATCGACATCGCTCAGCAGCGTGAAGCCGAGGCCGTACTTCTCGTCGAACTTCTTGAGCCGCGGCGGCTTGTCGGGGCTGATGCCCAGGATCACGGTGTCGCCGACCTGGCCGGCGATGTCGCGAAGACCGCACGCCTGCACCGTGCACCCCGGCGTGTCGGCCTTCGGGTAGAAGTAGATCAGATGCCGTACCTTCCGCTGCTCGATCGACTTGCTGAGGGAGAACGACTCGCCGTCTTGGTCGAGCAGGGTGAAGTCGGGGGCTTTGTCACCTGGCTTGAGCGGCATGCGAGCAGGATA
>DASUEW010000426.1:0-6173 GCA_036274875.1 Ilumatobacteraceae bacterium | reverse complement strand
ATCGCGCCCGACATCGGCGGTGGCTTCGGCAACAAGGTGCCGATCTACCCCGGCTACGTGTGCTCGATCGTCGGCTCGATCGTCACCGGGAAGCCGGTCAAGTGGATGGAGGACCGCTCCGAGAACCTGATGTCGACCGGCTTCGCCCGTGACTACCACATGAAGGGCTCGATCGCCGCGACGCGCGACGGCAAGATCCTCGGTCTGCGCGTCGACGTGATCGCCGACCACGGTGCGTTCAACGCCACCGCCCAGCCGACGAAGTACCCCGCCGGCTTCTTCCACATCTTCACCGGCTCGTACGACTACGGCGCAGCGCACTGCAAGGTCACGGGCGTGTACACGAACAAGGCACCCGGTGGGGTCGCCTACGCGTGCTCGTTCCGCATCACCGAGGCCGTGTACCTCGTCGAGCGCATCGTCGACTGTCTCGCCGACGAGCTCGGCATGGATCCCGCCGAGCTGCGGATGAAGAACCTGCTGCGACCCGAGCAGTTCCCGTTCACCACACCGACCGGTTGGGAGTACGACTCCGGCGACTATCCGCGCGCGCTCCGACTGGCGATGGACATCGCCGGCTATGACGAGCTTCGTGCCGAGCAGGCCACCAAACGCGCCAACGGCGAGTTGATGGGCATCGGCGTGGCGTTCTTCACCGAAGGTGTCGGTGCCGGCCCGCGCAAGCACATGGACATCCTCGGGCTCGGCATGGCCGACGGCTGCGAGCTCCGCATCCACCCCACCGGCAAGGCCCAGCTGCGGCTGTCGGTACAGAGCCAGGGTCAGGGGCACGAGACGACGTTCGCCCAGATCGTCGCCCAGGAGGTCGGCATCCCGCCGGAGGACGTCGAGGTCATCCACGGCGACACCGACAACACACCGTTCGGGCTCGGCACCTATGGCTCACGTTCGACGCCGGTGTCCGGCGCCGCCGCGGCCGTCGTCGCTCGCCGTGTCCGCGACAAGGCCCGGATCATCGCCGCGACCGCCCTCGAGTGCTCGCCCGACGACCTCGAGTGGCAGCTCGGACGGTGGCAGGTCAAGGGCGACCCCGAGCAGGGCAAGACGATCCAGGAGATCGCCATGCTCGCCCACTCCAGCCTCGAGCTGCCCGACGGGGTCGAGGGCCATCTCGACGCCCAGGCGGTCTACAACCCGCCCAACCTCACGTACCCGTTCGGCGCCTACATCTGCGTCGTCGACGTCGACAAGGGCACCGGTCAGGTCAAGGTGCGGCGCTTCATCGCCGTCGACGACTGCGGGCCGCGGATCAACCCGATGATCGTCGAAGGACAGATCCACGGCGGCCTCGTCGACGGCATCGGGATGGCCCTGATGGAGGTGATCGCGTTCGACAAGGACGGCAACTGCCTCGGAGGTTCGTTCATGGACTACCTCTTGCCGACCGCGGTAGAGGTCCCGACGTTCGAGCTGGGCGAGACCGTCACGCCGTCGCCGCATCATCCGCTCGGCTGCAAGGGCGTCGGCGAGTCGGCGACGGTCGGTTCGCCTCCAGCGGTCGTGAACGCCGTGATCGACGCCCTCAAGCCATACGGCGTCCGCCATGCCGACATGCCGTTCACGCCGGCGCAGGTGTGGATGACGATGCAGGGCCGACCGTTCCGGACCGACCTGGCGATCGAGGGCTGACCCACACGTGACTGCCGACGGCTCCTCGCTCGGTGACCGGGCCGCGGGGTTGCGAGAGGCGCGGGTGCCGTACGTACACGCCCGCGTCGTGTTGGCGGAACGGCCGACGAGCGCCAAGCCTGGCGACGAGGCGCTCGTCCTCCCCGACGGCACCATCGAGGGATTCGTAGGCGGCACGTGTGCCGAGTCGACGGTGCTCGCCCAGGGGTTGGCGTTGATCGACTCCGGCGAGTCGTTGCTGCTGCGGATCACGCCCGAGCCCGAGCCGCCGCAGCCGGGCAAGCTCGTGGTGCACAACGCGTGCCTCTCGGGCGGGACGCTCGAGATCTTCCTCGAGCCGAAGCTCCCGGCGCCGCGGCTGGTGGTGATCGGCGACGCCCCGGTGGCGCGCTCGCTTCGCGCGCTCGCCTCGCACCTCGGGTGGGACGTTGCAGATGGTGGGACCGTCCCCGGCGACGGGGGCGGCATCGACGCCGACGTAGCGGCGGTCGTCGTCGCCAGCCACGGTCGCGACGAGGAGGTCGCTCTCGTCGACGCGTTGAGGGCCGGGGTCCCTTACATCGGGCTCGTCGCCAGTCGCAAGCGAGGCGAGTCCGTGATCGCGTCGCTCGACGTCGGCGAAGCGGACGCCGGCCGCGTGCACACGCCCGCCGGGCTCGACATCGGCGCCCGGTCGAGCGGTGAGGTCGCGCTGTCGATCATGGCCGAGATCGTGTCGATCCGGCCGCGACCGTCGGGACGTGCCATCGCCGACGCCGCGCCCTCGAGCGGCACCGCCACCGACCCGGTCTGCGGGATGTCGGTCGCCACGGTCGAGTCGTCACTGCACCTCGAACACGACGACGCCCGGGTGTGGTTCTGCGGCAGTGGTTGCCTACGTGCGTTCGCCGCCGACCCCGCCGCCTACCCCCTCGCCGACGCGACGCGCTCGTGAGCAATTGGCGCATGATCGACGCATGAATGTCATTGCGTTCCCCGGCCACGCAGGCCGTTCTTGGCCGCTCCTCGGCTGGCGCCTCGTCGCTCGCATCGGTGAGACGGCGGACCAGTGACAGCCGCCGCGAGCGACCCTCTCGCCGAGCTCATCCCCGACGTCGCCTCGCTCGGTCGGCGACTCGCCGCCCACGCCTACCTCGCCGACCAGGGCCTGTCGACCGCCCTCTTCTGCGCCGCCCGGCTCCCGCAGCCGCTGCTGCTGGAAGGCGAGGCCGGTGTCGGCAAGACGGCGGCGGCCCAGGCGCTCGCCGCGGCCCTCGAGACGAGGCTCGTGCGACTGCAGTGCTACGAGGGGATCGACTCGACCGAGGCGTTGTACGAGTGGAACTACGCCCGTCAACTGCTCGGCATCCGCCTGGCCGAGGCCCGTCGGGAAGCACTCGGCGACGTCGATCTGTTCACACCGGAATACCTCGTCGAACGGCCGCTGCTCAGCGCCCTGCGTCACCCGGGCCCGCGGCCGGCGGTGCTGCTCGTCGACGAGGTGGACCGCGCCGACGACGAGTTCGAGGCGTTCCTGTTCGAACTGCTCGCCGAGTCATCCGTGACGATCCCCGAGCTCGGCACGCAACGCGCCGAGTACCCACCGATCGTCGTGTTGACCTCGAACCGCACCCGCGACCTTCACGATGCGCTCAAACGCCGGTGCCTGTATCACTGGATCGACTACCCGGGCGCAGCACGTGCGAGCGAGATCATCCGCCTGCACGTTCCTGCCGCACGGTCGTCACTGGCCGACCAGGTCGCCGCCGCGGTCTCACGGCTGCGCACCCTCGACGTGCAAAAGGCGCCGGGGATCGCCGAGGCGATCGGGTGGGTCGCCGCCCTGCAGGTGCTCGGCTTCGAGGTGCTCGATGCCGAGGCCGCGGCGCTCACGATCGGTTCGGTGCTCAAATACCGCGACGATGCCGAGCTCGCCGCCGCCCGCTCGTACGACTGGGTGGCGACCGGTTGATCCCGGATGTCGCCGACCTGGTCGCCCGTTTCGCTGACCGTCTCCACCTCGCCGGCATCTCGGTGACGCCCGAACGGGCGGGACGGCTCGCAGCCGCGCTCGCCGTGGCGGCGCCGAGCACCACCGTCGAGCTGTACTGGCTCGCCCGGGTCACGGTGGCGGGCGACCGCGCCGAGCTCACGACGTTCGATGCAGTGTTCGACGAGATCTTCCGAGGCTTCGCCGACGTCGCAGATTCGCGCGGTGATCCGGAGCAGCCACGTCTGCCACCGGCCATCGAACGCGGTGATCGCCGAGCCGACACAGCGGCCGTCACGACGGACGCCGAACGGGGCGAGCCGAAGCCTCGCACGCTCGGCGAGGACCGAGATGGTCATGGCGACGACGAGCGTGCGGCGCCGGTCGGCGCGCCTGCCAGCGAGCGCGCCGTGCTCCGTGGGCGCGACTTCGGATCCTGCACGCCCGAGGAGCTCGTTCGCCTTCGCCGCCTGATGTCGCGCATGAAGGTTGTGACCCCCCGACGACCGAGTCGGCGGCGGAGGCGCCACCCGCGCGGTGACGCCGTCGATCTGCGCGCCAGCATCCGGCGCGCCCACCGGACGGGCGGTGATCCGGCGACATTGGTGCGCCGCCGGGTCACCGAGCGGCGCCGCCGCGTCGTGTTGCTGGCCGACGTGTCGGGATCGATGGAGGCCTATTCCCGTGCCTACCTGTACCTCCTGCACGGCGCCGTACGTGCGTTGCGCGCCGAGACGTTCGTGTTCTCGACCCAGCTCACTCGAGTGACGCGCACGCTCGCCGTGCACGACCCCGAGCGTGCGCTCGCCACCGCGATGGCGGCGACCGACGACTGGTCGGGCGGCACACGCATCGGCGCCGCGCTGAAGGAGTTCAACGATCGTTGGGGCCGGCGAGGACTCGCTCGTGGTGCGGTCGTGGTGATCGTGTCGGACGGCTGGGAGAGCGGCGACACCGCTGAGCTCGGACGACAGATGGACCGGCTCTCACGCCTCGCCCACCGGGTCGTCTGGGTCAACCCGAGGTCGCAGAGCCAGGACTACCAACCGCTCGTCGGGGGGATGGCCGCCGCGCTCCCGCATGTCGACACGTTCGTGAGCGGTCATTCGCTCGATGCCCTCGAGCACGTGCTCGACGTCATCGCCCGCGGCGTGTCGACGCGATAGGTGTGCGCTAGTCGCGATCGGCGGTCACGGGCGGGTTGTCCTCGGCGACCTCGTCGACGTCGCCGCTCGCCGGTGCGCCGATCAGCACGCCCAGACCGACCAGGATGCTCGTCAACACGGCGACCAGCGTCAAGGTGGACAATGAGTCACCTGGCTCGATCGACTGCAGGTACCCGCCGATCGTCAAGCCAAGGCCGACGACGGCGATCACCGCCGCCCAGAGTCGCATCCCGTTCGAGCTGTCGTCGACGTCGCTGGTCATCTTCGACAACATGAAGAGCGCACATGCTCCACCGAGCGAGGCGGCGAGCACGGCCAGCAGGAACACGATCCCATCGCCGACGCGCGCATCGACGACGAGACCGGCGAGCGCCAACAGCGTGCCCGGCACACATATGGCCACGACGACGAACGGCAGTGGCGCCGGCCGCTCCGTGCGCTGCGCAAGCATCGACCTCGCGTATCCCCACGCACCGATGAGCAGGACAGTCGCCGCGAACGCAACGACGTTCGCGGTGCGAACCAGGTCGAGCCGATCGACGGTGCTCGGATCGAGCACGCCGTCGCTCGACGGTGACGAGGCGCTGCGCGCCTCGACGACGAACCACACGAACGTTGCGGCGAGCACCACATGCAAACCGAGGGCGAGGAAACGCAGTACCCCCACGATCGTCGTCGGCTCCGGGGGTTCGTCAGCATCCATGACTCTGGCGCTCGGGGGGATTCGACGCGGTAAGGGCGGCGCCGCGTCGACGGGCCTCACCGACCCGTCGGCGCCGGGGTCACGAAACACGTCCGAGGACGGTGGGTCACCGCCGCCGGCACGGTCGCCCGCTCGACCCGTCGAGCCGGCGGAGGCCTTGCGCCTCGCTGCCGCGTCGACCGCGAGCGCTCGCCGTGCGGTCGCGTCCCGCGTCACACCCGCGCTCGGCACTCGTCGGCCGGCCACGTCACCGGTGACGCCCGACGCCGCGCGACGACGGGCGACGGCTGCACCCGCGGCACCCTGCACGGCCCTCCGGCCACCGGGGGGCGCAGTCGACGCCGGCATGCGACGCGCCGCAACCGTGTCAGGCGCCGGCAGGCGACGCGCCGCAGCAGTGTCAGGCGCCGGCAGGCGACGCGCCGCAGCCGCCCCTCGGGTGGGCGTCCCGGCCGCCGGCTGACGCCCTGCAACATTCGCATCGGCGCCCGCTCGACGGATCGGGACACCGCCGCGAACGAGCGCGGCTCCGGAACGGCGTCGTGCTGCGACGTCGGCGGAGTCCGGCTGCTGCCCGGGCCGGCGACGGGCTGCCACTTGCCCGGCCGCCCCTGGCACGGGACGTCGTCGCGGACTCGGTGTCTCACCGGCACGGGCGGCCGGTCGACGCGCCTCGACTTCCGCA
>DASUEW010000425.1:0-2227 GCA_036274875.1 Ilumatobacteraceae bacterium | reverse complement strand
CGGCCTGATCGTCGTGTTCGCCACGCTCGCCACGCGCCGGTTCGACCGATCAACGAGTGCCTGACGCCACCAGTGCCGTGTCGACGAGTGGAGGCGTCGGGTCGTAGTCGAGCGACTGGGCGAGCCAGCGCTCCGCCTCGGCGACCGTCCAGCCCTTGCGCTGCGCGTAGTCGGCGACCTGATCACGGTCGATCTTTCCGATGCCGAAGTAGCGGCTCTCGGGGTAGGCGATGTAGAGCCCGCACACCGACGATCCCGGCCACATCGCGTAGCTCTCGGTGAGCCGCACCCCGAGCTGCGCCTCGGCGTCGAGCAGATCGAACAGCGTGCCCTTCTCGGTGTGATCCGGCTGGGACGGGTAGCCAGGCGCTGGCCGGATTCCGACGTACTGCTCGGCGATGAGCTCGGTGGTCGTCAGTGCTTCGCCCGGCGCGTAACCCCAGAGCTCGGCGCGCACGCGCTGGTGGAGTCGCTCGGCGAACGCCTCCGCGAGGCGGTCGGCGAGGGCCTTGACCATGATCGAGGAGTAGTCGTCGTTCTCGAGCTGGAACCTTGCCGAGACCGCATCCTCACCCTCGCCGGTGGTGACGGTGAACCCGCCGATGTGATCGCCCGTGCCGGCGGGTCCGACGAAGTCGGCCATCGCCAGGTTGGGTCCGCCGTCGCGCTTGGTCATCTGCTGGCGCAGCGTGTGGAACACGGCGCGCCGCTCGCGCCGTGACTCGTCGGCGTAGACGACGACGTCGTCACCGTCGGACTCGGCCGGCCAGAAGCCGACCACGGCTCCCATGTCGAACCAATCGCCGGCGATGATGCGGTCGAGCATTCGGCGCGCGTCGTCGTACAGCGAGCGGGCCGCCTCGCCGTAGCGCTCGTCGTCGAAGATCGCGGGGAACCGACCGGCCAGATCCCAGGTCGTGAAGAACGGTGACCAGTCGATGACCTCGGCGAGGTCGGCGACGGAGTAGTGGGTGAGCAGCTTGGTCCCGATGAAGCTGGGCGCGATCGGGGTGTGCGACGGATCGAACACGAACGCGTTGGATCGGGCGGCCTCGATCGAGGCCCGCGGGGTGGTGCGGCGTCCCCCGGCGTGCGCCGCCGCGAGGCGGGCGTACTCGGCGCGGGTCTCGGCGATGAACGCCGGGCGCTGGTCGTCGGACAGCAGCGCCGCCGCCACCCCGACGGCCCGGCTGGCGTCGAGCACGTGCACGGTCTGCCCGCGCTGGTAGTTCGGATGGATCTTGACGGCGGTGTGGACGCGGCTCGTCGTGGCGCCGCCGATCAGCAACGGGATGTCGAAGCCCTGGCGCTCCATCTCCGAAGCGACGTGACACATCTCGTCGAGCGATGGGGTGATCAGGCCCGAGAGCCCGATGATCGCCGCCCCTTCGGCACGGGCCGTCTCGAGGATCCTGTCGACCGGCACCATCACACCGAGGTCGATGACCTCGTAGTTGTTGCATTGCAGCACGACACCCACGATGTTCTTGCCGATGTCGTGGACGTCGCCCTTGACGGTCGCCATCACGATCTTCGCCACCGGCGCCCGCGTGCCGAGCTTGTCGGCCTCGGCGTCCATGTACGGCAGCAGATGGGCGACCGCCTGCTTCATCACGCGCGCCGACTTCACCACCTGGGGAAGGAACATCCGTCCGCTTCCGAACAAGTCGCCGACGATGTTCATGCCGGCCATCAGCGGACCCTCGATCACGTCGAGCGGCCGTTGCGCGGCGAGTCGAGCCTCCTCGACGTCGTCGGTGACGAAGTCGGTGACGCCGTGCACCAACGCGTGTGACAGGCGATCCTCGACCGGCAGCTCGCGCCACGCGAGGTCCGGCACGCGGTGCTCGCTCTTCTGGTCGCGATATCGCTCGGCCAGCGCCAGGAGGCGTTCGGCGCCGTCCGCGCGGCGGTTGAGTACGACGTCCTCGCACGCCTCTCGCAGTTCGGGATCGAGGTCGTCGTACACGGCCATCTGGCCGGCGTTGACGATGCCCATGTCCATACCGGCGCGGATGGCGTGGAACAAGAAGACCGAGTGCATCGCCTCGCGGACCGTCTCGTTGCCGCGGAACGAGAACGACAGGTTCGACACACCACCGGACACGTGGGAGTGGGCGAGGTGCTCGCGGATCCAGCGCGTCGCTTCGATGTAGGCCAGGCCGTAGCCGTCGTGCTCCTCGATGCCGGTGGCGATGGCGAAGATGTTCGGGTCGAAGATGATGTC
>DASUEW010000424.1:0-2367 GCA_036274875.1 Ilumatobacteraceae bacterium | reverse complement strand
GGCCGGTCGCCGACTGCATCGACGAGCTGCTCGACGGCGCACGTCGGGTCGGCACGTTCAGGTCGTCCGACGCCCGGTCACCAGCCCCGTTCGAGCAGGTCGAGGTCGACGGCGAACGATGCGTGGTCAAGTTCGTCCACGTCGATCACGATTTCGCGATGCGAGCTGCCGGTGACGTCGGGTGCCTACCGCGGCGCGTGTGGGAGACCGGGCTGATGGACGTCGCCCCCGATCTCATCGATCACGCCACGCTCGGTGCCGCCCGCTGGGGTCGCAACGGTTGGGGTGTCGCGCTGCTGATGCGCGACGTGTCCGATGAGCTCATCCCCGCCGGCGACGAACCGATCGCCGAGACGGTGCACTCCGCACTCCTCGACCATCTCGCCGGGATGTCGGCGAGGTGCTGGGGTTGGCGCGACGAGCTCGACCTGCTCCCGGTCGGTCGCCGCTGGGAGTTCTTCTCCCCGCAGGCGGTCGCATGCGAGCAGGCCCTCGGGTTCCCCGAGGCGGTGCCCCGGATCGCCGCCGACGGCTGGCGGGCATTCGCCGAGCGCGCCCCGCGCGATGTGGCCGACGTCGTCGATGTCGTGCGCACGGATTCGAGCGGGCTCGTCGCGGCGTTGGCGTCGACACCGACGACGTTCGTCCACGGCGACTGGAAGTTCGGCAACCTCGGCCACGGTGCCGACGGGCGCACGGTGCTGCTCGACTGGGCCTACGTCGGCGAGGGATATGCCTGCCACGAGCTGGCCTGGTACCTCGCGCTGAACCGGGCCCGCCTTCCGCTCGGGCACACCAAGGAATCGACGATCGACGACTTCCGTGCCGCCCTCGAACGGCACGGCGTGGCGACCGACCCCTGGTTCGACCGACAGCTCGGGCTGTGCCTGCTCGGCGCGCTCGCCCAGTTCGGCTGGGAGAAGGCGCTCGGCGACGATGACGAGCTCGGATGGTGGTGCGAGCGGGCCCGTGCCGGTGCGGATCTCCTGTGACCGCGCCGCATCAATGGGATTCATGTGAAGGTGTCGCGGACGCCTACTCGGCGGCCGGCGAGGCGTGGCACGGCGGCCCGACGCGGATCTACGACACGTTGGCGCGTGAGCAGATCGCAACCGCCGGGGTGTCGCTCGCCGAGGCGGCCGTGCTCGACCTGGGCACCGGTACCGGCGCGGCGAGCCGGGCTGCCGCGGCGGCCGGCGCCCGATCCGTGACGGCCGTCGACGTGGCCGCTGGGATGCTGATGGTCGATCGGGAACGGCGGCCGCCGGCCGCGGTCGGCGACGCGCTGGCACTGCCGTTCGCGGACAGCGTCTTCGACGTCACGATCGCGGCGTTCTCCCTGAACCACCTCGACGATCCGGTCGCTGCACTCCGCGAAGCGTCGCGCGTCACGCGGGACCGGGGCTGGGTGCTGTCGTCGTCGTACGCCACCGACGACAGCCATCCCGTCAAGCGCGTGGTGGACGAGGTGGCCCGCCGATGGGGGTGGAACCCTGCCGATTGGTTCGAGCGGTTCCGCTCGCAGACCGCCCCACGGCTGGCCACCGCCGAGCGGGTCCGCGACGTGGCAACGGCGGCCGGCCTGACCGAGATCGCGGTCGAGCGACGCTCGGTGGCGTTCGCCGAGCTCGGACCGGCAGACATGGTCGCCTGGCGGCTCGGCATGGCTCAGCTCGCCGGATTCGTCGCCGGGCTCGAGGCCCAATCGAGACGCGCGCTCGAGGAGGAAGCGATCGGCGCGCTCGGAACGGACCCGCCTATCCTCGAGCGATCGGTGCTGTTCCTGACGGCGCGTGTGCCTACCCCAGAACCCGACTGACCCAGTCAGCGAGCCGTGCACCGTGTGGTCCGGCTGCACGGGTCAACTCGGCCGCTTGGCGCTCGGCGCGCCGTGTCCAGGCGGGGACGTCGAAACGCCGCGCCAGGTCGGCGGTCAACCACCACGCCTCGAGCGAGGCACAGCGGCCGAGCCCATCGATGGTGCCGGCGATCGCATCGAGATCGTCCGTCCCCCCGGCAAGTGCGACGACGGCCTCGGCGAGCACGACATAGCGCAGCGCTCGCCGCTCGCGAGCGTCGGCGACGACGTCGGTTGCGAGCGCCGCCGCGCGTTCACGATCGTCGTCGGCGAGCGCCAGCCGCGCTCGCAACAGTCCCAGCCGGTGACGCTGGTGCCAGGCCATCGTGCCCCGCCAATCGACGATCGGCTCCATCTGGGCGAGCAGGTCCGCGGCGCCGCCCGGATCGCCAACGGCCAGACGGCCCTCGGTCAGATCCAGGTGGGCGACCCAGTACGCCTCGACCATCGCATCGGTGGCCGGGTCGCCTTCGGGTCCCGACGTGTGCTGCAACGCCGCCCGGTTCGAC
>DASUEW010000423.1:0-5668 GCA_036274875.1 Ilumatobacteraceae bacterium | reverse complement strand
ACCGGCCTGATCGACGGTGGGCTTGTCGAGCGGCAGGTCGAGGTGTTCCCCGAAGAACCAGATCGCGCTCGCGCCGCCGGGGATGAACGCCTTCAGGGTGCGGCCGTCGCGCAGACCTCCGCAGTACTCGGGCGCCTCGATCAACATGCGGAACGTGGTGACACCGTTGGGAACCTCGAACACGCCGGGCTTCCTGACGTGCCCGGACACGGCGAACATGCGCATGCCGGTCGACGTCGGCGCACCGATGTCGTGGAACGATTGTCCCGATTCGTTGATGATCCACGGCACGTTGGCAAGCGTCTCGACGTTGTTGACGATCGTGGGTTGCATGTACAACCCCTTGGCGGCGGGGAAGAACGGCGGCTTCAGACGTGGCATGCCACGCTCGCCCTCGAGGCTCTCGATCAACGCCGTCTCCTCGCCCACGATGTAGGCGCCGGCGCCCCATGTGAGCGTGACGTCGACGGAGAAGTCGGTGCCCAAGATGTTGGTGCCGATCAGGCCGTTGGCGTAGGCGTCGTTCAGCGCCTGCGCGATGCGCTCCTGGGCGAGGGCCATCTCGCCGCGCACGTAGAGGAACGCCTGGGCGGCACCGCTCGCGTAGCACGCGATCACGGTTCCCTCGATCAACTGGTGTGGGTCGAGCTCCATCAGCAGCCGGTCCTTGTAGGTGCCGGGTTCGCTCTCGTCGCCGTTGACGACGACGTACCGCGGGAACACGCCCGGCGGGAGGAACCCCCACTTGGTGCCCGCTGGGAAGCCGGCGCCGCCGCGACCCTGCATCTCGGACGTCTTGACCTCGGCGTGAACCTCCTCGGGCGTCATCGACGTGAGCGCCTTGCGCAACGCCGTGTAGCCGCCCGTGCGGACGTAGCCGTCGTACGTGTACCCGTCGGCGATGTCGAAGCGGGTGGTGATCAGCTTCGGCCCGGTGGGCACCAACCCCGGCACGAGGAACGCCGGCACGTCAGTCATCGCCCTCTCCGAGCAGCCCAACCCGTGTTTGTGTCACCGATTCCGGCGATCTTCGCCGGTTGCGGTGACACAAACCGGGGAAAGTCCGGCGGGCGCGTCATCGCGCGTCGACCTTCGCTTGCGCGATCCGGCCGGTGTTGGCCCAGTTGTGCGGGGTGCGCTGGCGGACGCGGGCGAGCGTGCCGTGGGGAGGGATCTCGTCGGCGAGCGCGCCGGCGCGCAGGTCGTCGATCAGCCGGTCGAACTCGGCGTGCGTCACCCCGTGGCGGTAGCGGTAGTTGACCTGGAGCGCGGGGGCGGCGGTGCACGCCGCGATGCACTCGACGTCCTCGAGCGTGAACATGCCGTCGCCGGTCGTCCCGCCGGTCTTGACGCCGAGTGTCTGCTCGGCGTGCTCGAGCAACTCCCATGCGCCGAGCAGCTGGCACGAGATGTTCGAGCAGATGTTGATGCAGTACGTGCCGACCGGCTCGAACTTGAACATCTCGTAGAACGTCGCCGTCCCGTACACCTCGGCCGGGGTGATGTCGAGGAGCTCGGCGATGTGCGCCATCGCCGCGTTGCTCACCCACCCTTCCTGCTCCTGGGCGAGGTGGAGGATCGGGATCAGCGCCGACTTCGGCCGCGGGTACCGCCCGATGATCTCCTTGGCGACCGAGACGTTGACGTCGGTGAGCCTCACCGATCGACCTCGCCGAGGATCGGGTCGATGCTCGAGATGACGGCGACGGCATCGGCGACGAGGCCGCCGCGCATCATGTGCGGGAGGGTCTGGACGTTGACGAACGACGGCGCCCGCACATGCATCCGGTACGGGGTGGCGGAACCATCGCTGGCGATGTAGCACCCGATCTCGCCGCGCGGACTCTCGACCGCGACGTACACCTCGCCGGCCGGCACCTTGAAGCCCTCGGTGAAGATCTTGAAGTGATGGATCAGCGCTTCCATCGACTCGTCGATCCGCACGCGAGGCGGAGGTGTGACCTTCTTGTCCTGGATGCGGTAGTCGCCACCCGGCATCCGGTCGAGCACCTGACGCACGATGCGCATCGACTCGCGGATCTCGTTGAGGCGGATCGCGTACCGGTCGAACGAGTCGCCGTACGAGCCGACGATGACGTCGAACTCGACTTCGTCATAGTGCAGGTACGGCATGTCACGCCGCAGGTCCCACTCGACGCCGGTCGCCCGCAGGATCGGCCCGGTGGCGCCGAGGGCGATCGCCTCGGTGGGCGTGATCACTCCGACACCCTGCAACCGCTCACGCCAGATCGGCTGACCGGTCATCAACGTGTCGTACTCGTCGAGGCGCTCCGGCAACAGGTCGAGGATGCGCAGCACGTCCTCGCGCCAGCCGGACGGCAGGTCGGCGGCGACACCGCCGGGGCGCACGAAGTTGTGGTTCATGCGCAGCCCGGTGACCTTCTGGAGGAAGCGCAACACCTCCTCCCGCTCGCGCCAGCCGTAGATCATCATCGAGACCGCGCCGAGGTCCATGCCATTGCTCGCCATGAACAGCAGGTGGCTGGCCATCCGGCTGAGCTCGCTGAGCAGCATCCGCATCCATGTCGCCCGCTCGGGGATGTCGCCGTCGATGCCGAGCAGCTTCTCGGTCGCCAGCGAGAACACCAGCTCGTTGATGATCGGGCTCACGTAGTCCATGCGCGTGACGTTGGTGCCCCCCTGCATGAACGTGAGGTTCTCGCCCGTCTTCTCCATGCCGGTGTGCAGGTAGCCGATGATCGGCTTGCTGCGCAGCACCGTCTCGCCCTGGAGCTCCAGCATCAGTCGCAGCACGCCGTGGGTCGACGGGTGCTGCGGACCCATGTTGATGATCATCGTCTGACCAGAGTCGAGCCCAGCGTCGACGTCTGCGGTCACGCCGAGCTCGCCCGCGACGTCGACACTTCCCAGCCGCGCCGCTTCGGCCTCACTCATCCGCAACACCGCTCCGACCTCGCGCAGCAGCTCCTTGGCCGTGAGCTCCGAGCGGGACCTGAGCTCCTGGGCCCCCTCGTCGGTGATGACACTCATGACCGGGCGGCCTTGAACTGCACGGGGATCTCGCCGATCTCGTAGTCCTTGCGGAGCGGATGACCGTCCCAGTCCTCCGGCATCAAGATGCGCGATGGATCAGGGTGGTCGGTGAACACGATGCCGAACATGTCGAACACCTCGCGTTCCATCGCCTCGGTGCCGGGGTGGATGTCGAACAGGGTCGGCAGCACCGCGTCGTCCTCGGGTACCTGCACACGGAGGCGGAGGCGGCGCCGATTGGCGAGGTCGAGCAGGTTGACGACCACCTCGAAGCGCTCCGGCGTGATCCCTCCGGGGACCGACCGTTGCATGAACTGGAGGTAATCGACCGCCGTCACGTCGACACACATCACATAGCCGTCGTCGGCGAGACGCCGCACGAGCTCGACGTACTGCTCGCGTGTCGGGTGGACGACGTCTTGGCCGCAGCTGTCGTGAACGACACAGCCGTGGACCGAGCGCGACTCGTCAGGTGCGTCGACCGCTACCGCGTCGGCGTCATCCACGTCATCGACCGTGCCCGTCATGTCAGCGGGTTCCGAGCAGGACGGGGACCGAGGTCGGGGCGATCTCCTGGACGTGCAGGCCGGCGCCGCCGCCCGTGGCGCCGCGTCGCTTCATCAGGTCGCCGTCCTCGATCTGCTGATGGAGCGTCTCGATCGCGTGGATCAACGTCTCGGGGGTTGGTGGGCAGCCCGGCGCATACACGTCGACGGGGACGATCTGGTCGACGCCTTGCACGATCGCGTAGTTGTTGAACATGCCGCCGGTCGACGCGCACACACCCATCGAGATCACCCACTTGGGCTCCATCATCTGGTCGTACACCTGGCGCAGCACCGGTCCCATCTTCTGGCTCACGCGTCCGGCGACGATCATGATGTCGGCCTGGCGCGGAGAGGCACGGAACACCTCCATCCCGAAGCGCGACAGGTCGTAGTGCGCGGCGCCGGTGGCCATCATCTCGATGGCACAGCAGGCCAGGCCGAACGTTGCCGGCCACGACGACCGTGACCGCGCCCATTGCACGAGCGTTTCGAGCTTGCCGGTGATGACGTTGTGAGTCAGCCCGCCGATCCCGTCGTCGAGCACATCGTTGACAAGACCCACGTTCCCTTCACCTCCTCGCTCTACGCGGCTTCCCCGGCGTCCGCTCCCCCGACGCCGGCGCGGCCCTCGGAACCGACCCGGCGGATGGTGGTCGAGGCGGTGCGTTCCGGCGTCACCATCGCGGCATCGGCCTCGAGGTTCCGATAGCGGTGCAACGGTCCCCAGTCGAGCCCGCCGCGGGCGACCTCGTACACGAACGTCAGGAAGAAGATCACCGAGAATCCTGCGATCGCCCAGAAGCCGAACACGCCGAGCGTGGCACGCTCGACCGCATACGGGTACAGGAACACGATCTCGATGTCGAACATGATGAACAGCATCGCCACGATGTAGAAGCCGACGGGGAAGCGCTCGGGCGGCTCGCGGCTCGGCACGATGCCGCACTCGTACGGAGCCTCCTTGGCGGCCGACGGTCGGCGCGGAGCCAACAGCCGTGAGGCGAGGAAGCTCAGGACGCCGAACAGGACAGCGAGGATGAGCAGTGCCGCGATCGGCAAGTACTGGCCCATGGGGTCAACCAGCCGGCACCAGTTCTCGGCTGCGGTTCTCGGCGACGACCCGATCGCGCCGGTGCAGCATCCAGCAGAGCAACAAGAACACGGTGGTCGAACCGAGCGTGATCAGCGCCGCCGGCTGCCGGCGCGCACCCAGATCGCGCACCATGTACACGTACTGGTGTTGGCGCGTGGTGTCGATCTCGGGCGGCGTCGGCGCCCGCGCCGGCTCGGCGCGGAGCTGCTCGAGCGGAGCGACCTCGACGACGGCGTAGTGCGGCTTGTGGAAGAACGCGATGAAGTCGAGGCGGTCGCCGAGCTTCGGGTAGCGCTCGCCGCCGATGTCGAACACGCTGACGACCTGGAACTCGCCGGTGGCGAACGTTTCGGTCTCGACGAGCAGTTCGCCGGCCGCCGACCCGGCCTGACCGAACGACGGTTCCGACTCGTCGAGGCGGACCCAACCCTCGGCGACGAACTGCTCGTCGACGAGCTCGGCCTCGGCGGCGAAGGTGGCGTCCTCGGGGATCGCGGGCAGGTCGTCGAGCACGCCGGCATTGCGCAGTGAGCTGGAGTCCTGGATCACGGTCTTGCCGGGGATCGCCTCCCACGACGGTTCGGGTCCCTTGAGTCCGATGCCGTAGATCCACCAGATCGTGCCCATCAACGCCATCCACCCGGCCAACCCGCTGAACGCGACGAGGAAGCCGAGCCGGGCGCCGAGGTTGGTGCCGAGGACGAGGTAGACGCTGCCGCACAACGTCGCGGTGGCGATGATGACGATGAGAATGCCGCGGAGCTCGGGCTCCCATGTGATGGCAAGGATGGCGCTCATCGAGAGGCTCCGGGCGTGGTCGACGATGGGTTCGATCTGCGCATGGTGATGGCCAACGTCGACAACATCACAGGCTCCGCACGTAGTCGACGATGGCTTCGATCTGCTCGTCGGTCAGCATCCGGCCGAAGCCGGGCATGCGTCCGCTGCCCTGGCCCTGCGTGCCGTACTTCGCGCCGAGCTCGGATCCGTTCTTGACGAAGTCGATCATGTC
>DASUEW010000422.1:0-3357 GCA_036274875.1 Ilumatobacteraceae bacterium | reverse complement strand
GCGGCGACCGCACCCCCCGTATTGCGGATCACAGCACCGATACCCGCGCCAAGCACGGCACCAGCGGCACCAGCGAATGCCGAGGCGGCGAGCAGTCGGGTGACGTCTCCGGCCGAGATCATGAAGGTGTAGTCGGTCGTCGGCAGCGCGGCGGCGACCGCCACGGCCGTCAGCGCCGCACCGACCAGACCGAGCATCCCGCCGCCGAACAGGACGGCAGTGAGCTGCGCGGATACCGCCCGACTCCGGCGGGGTTCGGCCAGAAACGTGGGCACGACGGTGGTGTGGCCGTATTCGCGAGCGACGGCGATGGCGCCGAACAGCCCGGCGATCATGAACGCGTTGGCGGCGAAGGCCATGAGGGACTGTTGGTCGGCGGCGGTCGAGATGAATGCCTTGCTGCCGTCCATGTCGGTGCCCCAGACCACGGCCGATGCTGTCGTGGCGCTGACTGCCACGAGCACTGCGAAGAACGCCCACGGCATCTTGGTGCTGGTCAACTTGCGCAGCTCGGCGCGCACGAGTCGGAGCCACGTCATACCGACACCACCTCCTTGGCGGCAACCGTGACGTCCTCGGTGGTCGTCACCCCGGTCCAAGCGAGGAACAGCTCTTCGAGGGAACCGGAATGGGGAGAGAGCTCATGCAGTGCGATCCCGGCCTCGAAGGCGCGATCGCCGATCTCGTCGATCGCAATGCCGCGAACCAGGATCGTGTCGTGCTCTTGGAGCTGCACGACAGCTCCGGCCGCCACAACGACTTCGGTGAGGCGCGCCGGTGAGGCTGTTCGGACGAGTGTTGCTGACTCTTGCAGCTCGGCCAGTGTGCCGCGGGTGACCATCCGGCCCTCGTTGATGACGATGACCTCGTCCGCGAGGTGTTCCACCTCTGCGAGGAGGTGACTCGACACGAACACCGTGTGCCCCTTCGCCGCGCGTGAGCGGAGAAGCTGGCGCAGGTCACGGACGCCTTGCGGGTCGAGTCCGTTGCCCGGCTCGTCGAGAACCAGCACGGGTGGATCGCCGAGGAGCGCGGCGGCGAGTCCGAGCCGCTGCCGCATGCCCAGGGAGTAGGCGCCGACACGGCGGTTCGAGGCGCTGGCGAGGCCGACCAGTTCCAGAAGTTCATCGACCCGGGCCACCGGAAGGCCGGCGGCGTCGGCGAGGATGCGGAGATGGTTCCGGCCGCTGCGTCCCGGATGGAAGGCGTTCGGCTCGAGGACGACCCCGACGGTCCGGGTCGGATCGCGGAGGTCGCGGTAACGGCTGCCACCGATCGTCGCTCGGCCACTGTCGGCGGAGGCGAGATCGAGCAGGATCTTCATCGTCGTCGACTTACCCGCGCCGTTCGGGCCGAGGAAGCCCGTGACGCGGCCGGGTCGGACTGTGAAGGAGAGATCGTCGACCACCACGTTCGGGCCGTAGCGCTTCGTGACGTGGTCGATCTCGATCGGGCGCGCCAGATCGGCGCGGCGGCTCTCGGGAAGCGCGGTCGCTGGAATGGCACCGACCAACGTCATCGGCTGTCCTCTCCGGTGGTCGCGCCGGTGCGCGCCGCCTTCCCGAATCGTTGATCGGCGGGGTCTCCTCGGGCCAGGGCCAAAGGACCTGACGTGGTCGTCACTCGGCCGGGCCCTACACGAATCTCGCTCCGTCAGATCGGCGGCGCGGGCTACCCCCCGAGCTCTGAACGCACGAGCGCCGCGCCCTGCACCATCGCCTGCATCTTGCCGAACGCCGACTCGCGTGGCAGGTACTTCAGGCCACAGTCGGGCGCGACGACCAACCGGTCGACGGGCACGTACGGCAGGGCCCGGCGGATCCGCCCGGCGACGACGTCGGCGCTCTCGACCTCGGGGGCGCTGAGATCGAGCACGCCGAGGATCACGGTCTTGCCGGGCAGCGATGCCAGCACTGACGTGTCGAGGTTCGACTGGGCGGTCTCGATCGAGATCTGATCGACGGCCGACCCCGCCAGCTCGGGAAGGAACGAGTAACCCTCCGGCCGCTCGTGGATGATCGCGGCATACCCGAAGCAGATGTGGACGGCGACGGTACCGGTGACTCCGTCGATCGCCCGCGCCAGCGCGGCGAGGCCGAACTCCCGCGCCTTCTCCGGCCGGGCCTGCATGTACGGCTCGTCGATCTGGACGATGTCGGCACCGGCTGCGAACAGGTCGCGGATCTCTTCGTTCACCGCGGCCGCGTAGTCGAGGGCGAGGACTTCCTCGCTCTCGTAGAAGTCGTTCTGGGCCTGCTGCGACATCGTGAACGGACCCGGCACGGTCATCTTCACGGCGCGGTCGGTGTGAGCCTTCAAGAACTCCAGGTCGCGGATTTCGACCGGGTACTTGCGGCGGACCGGCCCGATCACGCGCGGCACCGGGTTCGGGTGCCCGCTGCGGTCGAGGGCGGTGCCCGGGTTGTCGACATCGACCCCCTCGAGCGCCGTCGCGAACCGGTTGGAGTAGCTCTCGCGCCGCATCTCACCGTCGGTCACGATGTCCAGCCCGGCGAGCTCCTGGTCGCGAATGGCGAGGATCGTGGCGTCGTCCTGTGCCTGCTCCAACCACTCCGGCGCGACTCGCCAGAGCTCCCTGGCGCGGACGCGCGGCGGAAACCGACCGGCAAGCCGCTCCCGGTCGATCAGCCAGTCGGGCTGCGCGTACGAGCCCACGAGGGAGGTCGGTAGCAGCGGGAGGCCTGTCACGTCATTGTGGTCCGTCACGTCAGCGCGATCCGTACGGGATGACGACGATTTGGAACGGCCCCGACCCGATCCAGGTGGACGCAGTCGGGCCAGGGACGCTGCAACGATTCAGGCCGATGGGGCCCGCTCCACGTAATCCACTCTGGTCGGCTGGTACAGCAGACCGAGGAAGACGCCGTAGATCAGGTGCCAGATCAGGATCGCGAACGGCAGCTTCCATCCGTCTGGTCCGTCGAACAGGAACAGGCCGTAACCCGAATTCGGCACGTACGCGTACGGAACGAGCAGGCCGGCGCTGATGATCGTCATGATGACGCCATAGAGCAGACCCTTGATGATGTTGCCACCGAACGTGCGCTTGATCGGCACGTCCTCGCGGAACATGATGCCCCACAGCACCGCGAACACGATGCCGTTGACGAAGTGGATCGAGTGGCCGACGAAGAAGGCGTCCGACGACACCGCGAACCCTTCGACCGACGAACCGTTGAAGCCGTCGGCGATGGTGGTGCCGAGGATGCCGTTGTAGAGCGGCCAGGGCAGTGGCGGAAGCCCGAACGCCGGGAACACGTATCCGAAGTACGTGCCCAGCTGCGTCGCGATGATCCCTACGACGATCAGGCTGAGTATCGGTTTGCCGTCGACCCA
>DASUEW010000421.1:0-2348 GCA_036274875.1 Ilumatobacteraceae bacterium | reverse complement strand
ATCCGCGTCCATGTGCTCACCGCCACCGGCTCGATCGACGACCTCGACGACCTGGTCGCAGACGCCGCGATGTCGGCGTCGGGCACGGCGGCCGACCAGACGGTCGTGGTCGATCTGTACACCTGGACCGCCTCCCCGCTCGGCGATGCCGAGGAGCTGGCCGAATCCATTCGCGCCGTACTCGACGCGTCGGCGCTGCCGCAGACCGTGCAGCGGGTCGTCGCCGTCGTCGGCCAGGTGGGTTCGGAGCGTATGAGCTCGATGCGGCATCACACGTTCCGGCGGTCGCCCGAGGGCTTCCGCGAGGACGACTTCCTGCGCGGACTGCATCCGCTCATGGCCGCCCGTCTGCGGCTGTCGCAGTTGCGGAACTTCACGATCGAGCGCCTTCCCGCCGGCGACGACGTCTACGTGTTCCACGCCCGGGCGCGCGACAACCCTGACGACGAGCGGCTGTTCGCACTGGCAGAGGTCCGCGACCTCACCGCGGTGCGCGATGACGCGGGCCGAGTGGTCGCGCTCCCACAGCTCGAACGGGTGCTCCTCGAAGCGCTCGCTGGTATCCGCAACTTCCAAGCCCCACGACCGCCAGAACGCCGCCTCCAATGGAACCGCGTGCTGCTGCACGTGTGGCAGCCGTTCCTGCTCGACCACGTCGAGATCCAGACCATCGCTCGCCGTCTCGCTCCGGCAACCGAGGGGCTCGGTCTCGAGCGCATCGAGGTGCGATGCCGACGTCCCGACCACGTCGACGGAGAGCTCCACGACCGCGTCCTGCGCCTCTCCAACCCGAGCGGGACCGGGTTCGTGCTCACGGAGGCCGAGCCGTCGACCGTGCCGCTCCGCCCGCTCGACGAGTACACGCGCAAAGTGGTGCGAGCCAGGCAACGGGGCACGCCGTACCCCTACGAGATCGTCGACATGGTCGCCGCGCCCCTCGCCGGCGGGCGGGCGGAGATCGCCGGTGGCTCGTTCACGGAGTACGACCTCGAGGGCGACCACCTGGTACCGGTGGTCCGTCCTTATGGATGCAACGTCGCGGGGATCGTGGTCGGCATCGTTCGCAACGTCACCGACCGATATCCAGAAGGCATGGCACGCGTGACCCTGCTGGGCGACCCGACGCGGTCCCTCGGGTCGCTCGCCGAGCCCGAGTGCAGGCGCATCAACGCCGCCCTCGACCTGGCCGAGGAGCTCGGCGTTCCCGTCGACTGGTTCGCGCTCTCCGCGGGGGCGAAGATCGCCATGGACAGTGGCACCGAGAGCATGGACTGGATCGCGGCCACGCTGCGCAGGATCATCGAGTTCACCCAGCGAGGCGGCGCAATCAACGTCGTGGTGACCGGCATCAACGTCGGCGGCCAGCCGTACTGGAACGCCGAAGCCACGATGCTGATGCACACCAAGGGGATCTTGGTGATGACCCCCGACTCGGCGATGGTGCTCACCGGCAAGCAGGCCCTCGAGTACTCCGGTGGTGTGGCCGCCGACGACAACTTCGGCATCGGTGGCTACGAGCGGATCATGGGACCCAACGGCCAGGCCCAGTACTGGGCACCCGACCTCGACGGGGCGATCGGCATCCTCCTCGCGCACCACGCGCACGCCTACGTGGCGCCGGGTGAGCGCTTCCCCCGGCCGGCATCGACCACCGATCCGATCGACCGCGATGTGTGCGACCACCCCCACCGCCTCGACGGCAGCCCGTTCACGACGGTCGGCGACATCTTCTCCGACAGAACCAATCCCGACCGCAAGCTGGCCTTCGACATCCGCACGGTGATGGCCGCCGTCGCCGACCAGGACCACGAGCCGCTCGAGCGTTGGCCGGCGATGCGCGACGCCGACACGGTTGTCGTGTGGGACGCCCACCTCGGTGGCCACCCCGTCGCGCTGCTGGGCATCGAGTCACGACCGCTGCCCCGCCGTGGCCTGGTGCCCGCCGATGGCCCTGACGGCTTCTCGTCCGGCACGCTCTTCCCGCTGTCGTCGAAGAAGCTGGCCCGAGCCATCAACAGCGCCAGCGGCAACCGGCCGGTCGTCGTGCTCGCCAACCTGTCCGGCTTCGACGGCTCGCCCGACTCGTTGCGCTCGCTCCAGCTCGAGTACGGCGCCGAGATCGGACGCGCCGTCGTGAACTTCCGCGGACCGATCGTGTTCTGCGTGATCTCTCGCTTCCACGGCGGCGCGTTCGTCGTGTTCTCCCAGGCGCTCAACGAGAGCCTCGAGACGATCGCGGTCGAGGGCTCGCGGGCATCGGTCATCGGTGGCGCCCCTGCCGCGGCCGTGGTGTTCGCCGGCGAGGTGAACGCTCGCGCGCGTGGCGACCTTCGAGTGACCGAGCTCGA
>DASUEW010000420.1:0-3778 GCA_036274875.1 Ilumatobacteraceae bacterium | reverse complement strand
GGTGCGATCGCCATCGCGGGCGCGCTCGTCGCGCCGACTCGGCGAGCATGGGGACCGGTCCTCGCCGGCGTGGGCGCGATCGCAGCAGTCATCGGATGAAAATCGGCTACGCGTCGCTCCCGAGCGTCACCGGCCCGCGTCCGGTGTGGTGGCTGCTGCCGGTGCTCGCCGTCGCGTTCGCGATCGCGGCCTGGGTGCTCGGGCCGACACCGGGCGGACACGCCGCAGCCGCGATCGCCGGGCTCGAGCTCGCGGCCTGGGCGCTCGACCGCCGCGCCGGCCTGACACGCGCGTTGCTGCCGACCGACGCGCCCTTCTGGGCCGACCGTGCCGTCACGACAGGCGCGTTCACGGTGGGCGCCGTCGCGGCGGTCGTCGCGATCGTCAGCCTGTTCCGCTCGGCGCGGCGCGTGCCTCGTCGATCGCCTCGATGAGCTCGTCCTGGTCGAGCGGGCCGATGTGGCGGAGCGCGATTCGCTCGGTGTCGTCGATGATGAGCGTCACCGGCAACGTTGCGGTCTTCAGCGCCGCTGTCAGCTCACTGTCGACGTCGAGGTACTGGTCGTAGGTGATCCCGAGGTCGTCGAGGTAGTCGGCCGCCTCGTCGGCGTCGTCGCCGATGTTCACACCGACGAACGCCACCTCACCGGCCAGCGATCGGTGCACGGCCTCGAACTCGGGAAGCTCGCGCTTGCACGGCGCGCACCACGTGGCCCACAGGTTGACGACGGCCGGACCCTCGAGGTCGTCGAGCCGGAACGCCTGACCGCCGCGCAACGTCTCGACTTCGACGCCGGGAAGTCGTGCGCCGGCACCGTCCGATCCGCCGCACGCGCCTGCCAGGAGTGTCGCCACGAATGCTGCCGCCCACCATCGTCGCACAACGCGGCGTGAGGTCACGGGGCCTCGTCGCGGACCTCGACCGTCACGGTCTCGGGCTCCGAAGACGCGAACACCAGGGTGAGCTCGAACGACGAACCCGGCTCGAGCGGCGCGGCGAGATCGACGAGCATCATGTGCAGGCCACCGGGCTCGAACGCCACCGCTTCACCCGAAGGGAGCTCGACCGCCGACACCTGCTGCATCGTCATCGAAGCGCCATCGTCAGCGGCAACCGTCTCGTGGAGCTCGACAGCGGCGGCCACATCTGTCGGCACCAGTGCACCGTCGAGTTGATCGTCCACCGCGCTCTCGAGCGTCATGTAGGCGGCACCGTCGGTGACGCCGGCCGGGCTCGTCCGTGCCCACGCGTTCGAGACCTGGACACTCTCTCCATCGACACGGTCACCGCTCTCGGGGCTCAGATCGTCATCGCCGCCACACGCGCCCACACCGAGACCGGACAGGGCAACGAGTGCCAGCGTCAGGACGCGCGATGCCACGGCGCGACCGGCGAGACGGCCCCCGCCCCGCCGGTGAGCACGTCGACGCCTGTATCGGTGACGAGCACCGTGTGCTCGTACTGCGCCGTGCGTTTCCCGTCGGTGGTCACGGCGGTCCACCCGTCGTCCCACATCCGGTGCTGCCACGTCCCGAGCGTGATCATCGGCTCGATCGTGAACGTCATTCCGGGACGCATGATCATGTTGGCCCGCGGCTCGTAGTAGTGGAACACCTGGACGTCGGTGTGGAACTGCTCACCGATGCCGTGCCCGATGAACGCCCGCACCACCCCGTAACGGTGCTGCTTGGCGTGCTGCTCGATCGCCTTGCCGATGTCGCTCAGTGGCTGGCCGGGCACGACGGCCTCGATGCCGTGCCACATGCACTCCTCGGTGACCTCGGTGAGGCGGCGGCTGACCGGGTCGACGTCGCCGACATAGAACGTCGCATTCGTGTCACCGTGCACGCCGTCGATGTAGGCGGTGACGTCGAGATTGACGATGTCACCGTTGAGGAGCACTCGAGAGTCGGGGATCCCGTGGCAGATGACCTCGTTGACCGACGTGCACAGGCTCTTCGGGTATCCGTGGTAGTTCAGCGGGCTGGGATAGGCGTCGCGCTCGATGTAGAGGTCGTGGACGTAGGCATCGATCTCTTCGGTGGTGACGCCCGGTCGCACGGCCTCACCGCCGAGGCGCAGGATCTCGGCCGCCACCGAGCCGGCACGGCGCATCCGCTCGATCACGTCGGGCGACTTGATGCGGGGCTCGTCCCACGGGGCCGGCTCTCCGGTGTCGGCGTAGGGCGGCCGCCCGATGTGGGCCGGCACCTCGCGCATCGGCGAGATCAGACCGGGCACGACCCGGCCCTCGATCTTGCGGTGGCAGCGCTTGTACTTGCGGCCGCTCCCGCACCAGCACAGGTCGTTCGCCTGCGGCAGCGCCGCCGGTGGGTTCGCCGTGTTCGCGACCACTCGCATCATCGGCCCCATTCTACGAACTGTCTGCTCCAGATGAACCCTCGGGCCGACTGAAGCAGACAAGTCGGGAGGTCTTCGCCGAGCTTCAGGGGGCGAGGCGGGTGATCTGCCAGGCGGTGTCGGCGAGGTCGTAGCGGAGGCGATCGTGGAGGCGGCTCGGGCGGCCCTGCCAGAACTCGAACACCTCGGGGATGAGCAGCCACCCTCCCCAGTGCGGTGGGCGCGGCACGTCGGACCCGGCGAACCGCTCCTCGACGGCGGCGACGAGGAGCTCGAGCTCGGCCCGATCGGCGATCACCTCGCTCTGGGGCGACGCCCACGCGCCGATCTGGCTCGGGCGCGGCCGCGACGCGAAGTACTCGTCGCTCGCGGCGTCGTCGAGCCGCTCGACGGCGCCGCGCACCCGAACCTGACGGTGCAGGTCGAGCCAGCTGAACACCGCCGATGCGGCGCCGAGAGCTTCGAGCTGCCTGCTCTTGACGCTGTGGTAGTTGGTGAAGAACTCGAAGCCGTGCTCGTCGGCGCCGCGCACGAGCACGATCCGGGCGTCGGGGGTGCCGTCGGCGGCGACGGTGCCGAGTGTCATCGCGTTGGGCTCGGCGACGCCGGCCTCGAACGCGTCGGCGTGCCAACGCTGCCACTGCACGATCGGGTCGCGATCGACGTCGTCGATGTCGAGTCCGGCCGTCTCGTACTGCACCCGCCGGTAGCGGATCGAATCACCGGTCGAGCCACCGACCGTCCGGGGATCGCTCACGCGGGGCCAATCACGTCGATGCCGCGCATGTACGGGCCGAGCACAGGTGGCACGAGGATCGAGCCGTCGGCCTGCCGGCCGTTCTCGACGATCGCGGCCCACACCCGCGGCACGGCCAGCGCCGACCCATTGAGCGTGTGCACCAACCGGGTCCCCTTCTCGCCTTCGACGCGATACCTGACGTTGGCGCGCCGGGCCTGGTAGTCGCTGAACCAGCTGATCGACGACACCTCCAGCCACTGGTCGCATCCGGGTCCGTACACCTCGATGTCGAAGCTGCGATGGTGGCTCTGGCCCATGTCGCCAGTGCAGATCTCGATGATGCGGTACGGCAGCTCGAGCTCGGCGATGGTGCGCTCGGCCCGGGCGACCATCTCGTCGAGCAGCGCCGGCGCCTGATCAGGTGTGGCGAGGGCGAGGATCTCGACCTTGTCGAACTCGTGGGCGCGCAACATGCCGCGTGTGTCCCGACCCGCCGAACCAGCCTCGCGCCGGAACGACGGCGTGAAGGCCATGAGGCGCAGCGGGAGGAGCGACTCGTCGAGCACCTCGTCGGAGTAGATCGACGTGAGGGGCACCTCGGCCGTCGGGATGCACCACAGGTCGTCACGTTCGATCGCGAACGCGTCGTCAGCGAACTTCGGCAGTTGGCCCGTCGC
>DASUEW010000419.1:0-6716 GCA_036274875.1 Ilumatobacteraceae bacterium | reverse complement strand
GCGCGACTGCGCCCGCCGCGTCGAGGCGATGAGCAACGAGGGCCTCGGCGTGCTCGCGATCACGCACTACAGCCGGCTGCTCGCCGAGCTCCGGCCGGATCACGTGCACATCCTGTCGAAAGGGCAGATCGTGGCGAGCGGCGGCCCCGAGCTCGCCGACGAGCTCGACAGCTCCGGCTACGCCGAGTTCGTCGATGCCGACGACGCGGCTGAACCCGCATCTGAACCCGCGTCCGGCGCCCTCAACGACCTCTTCGCCACCTGAACCGCCCCCCAGAATCCGGAACTGTCTGCTTCAGATGGCGTGCCGGTGCATCTGAAGCAGACAGAACGGCCTGAGCGGTCTTCCAGGGGGAATCACTGAAGACGCGAACCGATCACCTCGGGCAGTCGTACCCGATGGAAGTGACTTCAGCACTGCACGTCGGCGTCACCGGCGCGGCCTGCTTCCGGTGGGGTGAGCCGGGCGAGTTCGCCACGATCGAGTGGGGGAGCTGTCCGTGAACGGGTCGCCCGGGCTCCCGGAACTGTCTGCTTCGTAGGGCCCGTGGCTGCGTTTGAAGCAGACAGAACGGGGGGTCAGATGGTCAGATCGCCTGGAGGCGGCGGATGCGCTCTTCGGTCGACGGGTGCGTGCTGAACAGCCGGGCGATGTTGACGCCGCCGCTCGGGCGGGCCTCGGCGAGCGGGTTGTGGATGTAGGCCTGGGCCTGGGCGGGCGCCACGGCCATCGGCGTGCGGGCTGCCAGCACTTCGATCCGCTGGAGCGCCCGGGCGAGCGGATCACCCCTGCCGAGCAGCTCGGCGGCGCCCCGGTCGGCCTCGAACTCGCGGGAGCGCGAGACCGCCATCTGGATCAACGAGGCCGCGATCGGCGCGACGAGTGCAACCAGGAGCGTGCCGAGCGGGTTCGACCGCTCACGGTCGCGGCCGCCGAACATCGACGAGAACATCGCGATCTGGGCGACGAACGAGATCGCGGTGGCGATCGCCGCGGCGACGGAGCCGATCAGGATGTCGCGGTGCTTGACGTGCATCAGCTCGTGGGCCATGACGCCTTCGACCTCGTCGCGGGGGAGCGACTGGAGAAGGCCCGCGGTGGCGCACACGACGGCGTGGTTGGGGCCGCGGCCGGTCGCGAACGCGTTGGGTTGCGCCGACGGCGCGATCGCCACGGTCGGCATCGGCAGGCCGGCCCGGGTGGCCAGGCCGCGGATCATCCCGACGAACTCGGGGGCCTCGGCCTCGGTGACGATGCGGGCCTTCGCCGATCGCAACGCCAGCTTGTCGCTGAACCAGTACGAGCCGCCGACCATGACCAGGGCGATCACGAGCCCGATCGCGAACGACGTCGAGCTCCCGCCGCCGAGCAACCCGGCGACGGCGACGATCAGGCCGCCCATGCCGGCCAGTAGGACTCCGGTTTTCATCGTGTTCTTGAACATCTCGCTGTTATTTTATCGGCGTTGCGGTGGCTAACGTCAGAGTCATGGCTGCCGACGCGATATCGAAATGGGAGGAGCGCGACGGAGGACTACACCGTGAGTTCGAGTTCGCCGACTTCTCCGAAGCGTTCGCGTTCATGACGCGGGTGGCGTTGCTGGCCGAGGCGGCCGCGCATCACCCCGACTGGTCGAATTCTTGGAACAAGGTCCAGATCACGTTGTCGTCGCACTCGGCCGGCAACGTGGTCACCGACGCCGATCGTGAGCTGGCAGCGAGGATCGACCGGATCGTCGCGTGAACCCCGACCGGTTCCCCGGTTGGCGAGTCGTCACCGGATGCTTCATCGTCCTGAGCACGTCGTCGGGCCTGGGCTTCTACGGGCTTGCCGTGTACCTCAACGCGTTCAGCCGCGAGCGCGGGTGGGCCGTTGCGTCGGTGTCGCTGGCGACGACGCTGTTCTTCTTCGTCGGCGGCTTCGTCGGGTTGTGGACGGCCCGGCTGGTGGCCCGCCACGACGTGCGCTTCGTCATCGTCGGCGGCAGCCTGCTCGCCGGCGGCGCGCTGGCGATCCTCGGCCAGGTGCAGGAGAAATGGCAGCTGTTCGTGGTCTACGGGGTGTTCGCGATCGGTTGGTCGGGCGCCGGGATGGTGCCGACGACCACGGTCATCACACGGTGGTTCCACCAGCGCCGGTCGGTCGCGTTGTCGGTGGCGTCGACGGGGCTGTCGGTCGGCGGGATCCTGCTGACCCCGGCCGCCAAGTGGCTGCTCGACGAGCGCGGGCTCGAGGCCGGCACGCCGTGGCTGGGGCTGGTGTTCGTGCTCGGCACGGCGCCGTTCGCGCTGTGGCTCGTGCGGCCCGATCCGGCGGCGGCGGGTTGGCTGCCAGACGGTGAGCGCTCGTCGCAGGACGCACCTCGGCAGGTGGCGACGGGGACCGCCTTCGCCGATGCGGTGCGGACCCGTTTCTTCGCCGCGGTCACGCTCGGGTACCTGTTCGTGCTCGGCTCGCAGGTCGGGGCGATCCAGCAACTCGTGCGCCTCGCCGAGGAACGCACGGACAAGAGCACGGCGTCGTTCGCGACGCTGTTCCTCGCCGGCACGTCGGTCGTCGCCCGCCTCATCGGGGGACGGATGGTGGCCAGGTTGCCGATGGCCGGTTTCACCGTCACGCTCGCGGCGGTGCAGAGCGTGGCGATGGTCGCGATCGCCTTCTCGGAGTCGCGGGTGGCGCTGTTCGCGGCGATCGTGGTGTTCGGTGCGACGGTCGGCAACATCTTGATGCTCCAACCGCTGCTCATCGCCGAGCGCTTCGGGGTCGCCGACTACCCCCGGATCTTCAGCCGTTCGCAGTTCATCATGATGCTCGGCACCGCGCTCGGGCCGCTTGTGCTCGGATGGTTGCACGACAACGCCGGTGGCTACCGGACGTCGTACCTGGTTGCCGCCGGATGTTCGCTCGCGGGCGCGGCCGTGCTCGCGGCAGGCGGGGCGGCGACGATGGTCGACGATCGCCGGGTGCAGCTGGTCTCATGAGCGGGTCCGACGACCTGCTGGTGCGTTCGGCGGTGGATCAGGCGCGCCTCGTCCGGGCCGGTGACGTCTCGGCGCGCGAGCTGCTCGCCGCCCATCTCGATCGGATCGAGCGGATCAACCCGGCATTGAACGCGATCGTCACGCTCGTGCCCGAGATGGCGGCTGACTGGGCGTCGGCCGCCGACGACCGCTTCGCGGCCGGCGAGGAGATGGGCCCGCTGCACGGGCTGCCGGTCGCCCACAAGGACCTCGAGCTGACGGCGGGAATCCGCACCACGATGGGATCGCCGCTGTTCGCCGACCACGTGCCGACCGAGGACTCGCTGATCGTCGAGCGGCTGCGGGCGGCCGGTGCGATCACGATCGGCAAGACGAACACGCCCGAGTTCGGCGCCGGCTCGCAGACGTTCAACCGGGTGTTCGGCGCGACCCGCAACCCGTACGACCCGTCGAAGACCTGCGGCGGCTCGAGCGGTGGCGCGGCGGTGGCGCTCGCCACGTGCATGATGCCGATCGCCGACGGCAGCGACACGGGCGGTTCGCTGCGCAACCCGGCGTCGTTCTGCAACGTCGTCGGGATGCGGCCGTCGCCGGGTCGGGTGCCCTCGTGGCCGAGCGTGACCCCGTGGGCCGTGCTCTCGTCCGCCGGTCCGATGGGGCGCACGGTTTCCGACGTGGCGCTCGTCATGCAGGCGCTCGCCGGCCCGGATCCACGATCGCCGATGTCGCTGTCGGAGCCCGGCTCGGTGTTCGACACCGACCTGCGCACCGATGTCGTCGGGTGGCGCGTGGCGTGGTCGCACGACCTCGGGTTGCCGGTGGACCCGGCGGTGCGGGCCGCGCTCGCGCCCATCCCGGGCGTGCTCGACTCGCTCGGATGCGAGGTGGAGGCGGCCGCGCCGGACCTCACCGACGTCCGCGAGATATTTCAGGTCCTGCGGGCGTGGGGGATGGAGATCCGCCTCGGCGAGCTGTACGACCGGCACGGCAGCGAGCTCAAGGACACGGTCCGATGGAACATCGAGGAAGCCCGCCGGCGCTCGCTTCCGGATCACGCCAGGGCGAGCGTCGCCCACGCCAAGCTCGTCGAACGCGTGCGTGTCTTCTTCGAGCGCTACGACGTGCTCGCCCTGCCGACGACGCAGGTCCCGCCATTCGACATCGACTGCGAATGGGTGACCGAGGTCGACGGAGTGGTGATGGAGACCTACATCGACTGGATGCGTTCGTGCTCCGACATCACGGTCATGGGTTGTCCGGCGTTGTCGGTGCCCGCCGGCTTCACGCCCGAAGGCCTGCCGGTCGGCGTCCAGTTCGTCGGGCGGCCGCGAGGCGACGTCGACCTGTTGCGGTTCGCGTACGCCTTCGAGCAGGCGACGCGGATCGGCGACGTTCGGCCTGGCGACGCGCGGCCTGGCGACGTGCCGAATCCATAGGTGCCGAATCCTGACGTTCCGAATCCAGCCGGACGTTCTCAAATCCTGATGGTGACGGCGCTACCGTCAGGGGATCGTGAGCGACCTGCATCCGAACGTGGTCCGGGTTGTCGAGGCGGCGCGGCGCCTCGGACTCGAGATCGACTCGCGCCGGTTCCCCGACGGCACCAAGACGGCCGCCGACGCGGCCGCGGCGATCGGTGTCGACGTCGGCCAGATCGTGAAGAGCCTGATCTTCGCCGTCGACGGTGAGGTGGTGCTCGCCTACGTGAGCGGCGCGAACCGGCTCGACGAGTCGAAGCTCGCCGGTGCCGCCGGTGGGCTCACGTGCTCGCGCGTCGACGCCGACGTGGTGCGCACGGTCACCGGATACCCGATCGGTGGCGTGCCGCCGTTCGGACACGCCACCGAGCTGCGCGTGTTCGTCGACCCCGATCTCCTGCGCTACGACGAGGTGTGGGCGGCCGCGGGCACCTGGCACGACGTCTTTCCCCTGTCCCCGGACGAGTTGGTCCGCGCCAGCGGTGCCGTCGTCGTCGAGCTCGCCCGACGATGAACGTCGACACCGCCGCACTCCGACAGCGGGCGGCACCGGTCGTCCAGCGCTTCGAGCTGACGCTCGCCGAGCTGCGTGATCGGGCGCGCTCGCTGCGCCCGTCGTCGTTCACCACCGCGATGTCACAAGTGGTCGCCGGGGCCCACGCCGGCGATGCCGCCTACATCCGGTGGCTCGAGCTCCTCGACGAGCGCAAGGCGTACCACCGCAAGACGTGGGAGTGGTGCTACATCATGGAGGCGCTCGACCGCCACCACGTGTTGCGTTCCGGTCAGCGGGTGCTCGGCTTCGGCGTCGGGCGCGAGCCGATCGTCCCCGCGCTGGCGGCGCTGGGGGTCTGCGTCGTCGCCACTGACCAGCCGAGCGCTCAGGCGGGGGCGTGGAGCACGACCGGCCAGCACGCGTCGGAGCTCGATGCGCTCCGCCGGCCGTCGGTGTGCCCCGACGATCGGTTCTCGCGGTTGGTGTCGTTCGAGCCGGTCGACATGACCGCGATCCCGCAGCATCTGTACGGATTCGACGGGCTGTGGTCGTCGTGCTGTTTCGAGCACCTCGGCTCGCCCGACGCCGGGTTCGACTTCGTCATGGCGGCGATGGATTGCCTGCGGCCCGGCGGTGTGGCCGTGCACACCACCGAGTTCGACTGCGTCGACCACGTCGACCTCGCCGTGCACGGTTCGGTGGCCGCCGGCGACTATGTGTGCTTCTACCGGGCGCGCGATCTGCGCCGGCTCGTTCGTCGCCTGCGCGCTGCCGGTCACCTCGTGCGGTGCAACTTCTACGTCAGCTCGTCGCACCCGTCGGAGCGCCAGATCGACGTCCAG
This sequence comes from Ilumatobacteraceae bacterium, assembly GCA_036274875.1. Lineage (GTDB taxonomy): Bacteria > Actinomycetota > Acidimicrobiia > Acidimicrobiales > Ilumatobacteraceae > JALOLG01. The sequence continues at coordinate 918 of DASUEW010000419.1, read as the reverse complement.
CCGTACACGCACGACCCCCACATGCGGCTCCGCGTCGGCGACCGGGTGATGACGTCGTTCGGCTTCGAGATCGTCAAGGGACCGAGGTCGTGACATGCCAGCGTTGGTGACATGCCCGCGCTGAGTGACATGCCAGCGGTCGTGACATGCCCGCGGTCGTGACATGCCAGCGCTGAGTGACGACGAGGTTGCGGCATTCCTCGACGAACCAGGTCATCTGGCGCGGATCGCCACGACCGACATCGACGGCATGCAACGCGTCTTGCCGCTGTGGTTCGTACACATCGATCGCCGCATCCTGTTCACGCCGCGTGCGCCCGCTGTCATCTGGCACAACCTGCAACGCGACCCGCGGGTCGGGATCTCGATCGACGAGGAGGTCACGCCGCATCGCAAGGTGACGATCCAAGGTGTCGCCGACGTCCAGCATCCGCCCGGCGACGACGACCAGTGGCGCGACCTGTACCGCCTGATCGCGCGCCGCTACACGCGCCAGGAGTGGGCGGATGCCTACGTCGACGGCACCGACGACCAGCCGCGGGCGCTGTGTGTCGTCGACCTCAGGGCGGCAACGACCCGCGTCACGACGTGGCGGATGCCGGTCCGCGGCGAGGACCACCGCGGCGTCTGGCACCGCCGCTACTACCTCCCCGGCACCAAGTGGGCTGATTGACCTCCCAAACACCGGTACTGCCCGTGCCAGAAGTCGTTCTGTCCGATTTCGTGCACCACCGTCGGTGCAGCAATTCGTTCTGTCCGGATTCGAGCACGCGATCCGGGGGGCGGGACCGACAGTAGCGGGCGGGTAGTTACTGGTCTTCGTCGGGTGGGGCGGGACGTTCGGCGGTGGCCCGGTCGAAGGCCGAGGGGTCGACGGCGATGAACGTCGCCTTCGCCGTCACGAGCAATCGTTCGTCC
>DASUEW010000418.1:0-9871 GCA_036274875.1 Ilumatobacteraceae bacterium | reverse complement strand
CGTGACCTCGTGGTCGGGCGCCCGGTCCGGCGGCTCGTTCTGCGGGCCCGACGGGCCACGGTCGCCACCCCAACCGCCCTCGCCCCGGATGAACACCGATGCCCGATTCGTGTAGAGCGGCTCGCCGTCCATGACGGCGGCCGTCTCGGTGACCACCACGGCCGCTTTGATTTTGTCGTACATCGCCACGATCTTCGACTGCATCGTCACCGTGCCGGCGACGGGGATCGGGCGATGCAGCGTGACCGCCTGCTGGCCGTGCACGAGCAGGGCCGGGTTGAACGACCCGATCGCGCGCAGCGGGCTGTCGCCACCCCAGCCGATGACGACCGGGAACGTGGGGAACACGAGTTGCTCCACGTTGGCGGTGTTCTCGGTGGTGAACGCCAGCTCGTCAGTGCCCGCGCCGATCCCCACCGCGTAGAGCAGGGCGTCCTTGCTGGTCCAGCTCGCTTCGGTCGGTTGGCCCTCGGTCCCGACCGCATCAGGGTTCAACGGCATGATCTCTCCTCGTCTCCATCAACTCGCTCCATCGACTTTTCTTCCGTTCTGTCTGCTTCATTCGGCCCGTGGCTTCCGTTGAAGCAGACAGTTCGGGGGTTTCGGGTTCACTGGGGTTGGGGCCAGGTGCCGGGGCGGCCGTCCATCCCGGAGTTCTTGCGGGCTCTGGCGACGAGGTCGGCGACGACGGGGCCGAGCTGGGTCGGGTCGTCGAGCGGGGCGACCGACGGGCCGCGCTGCCAACCCTCGGCGACGGCGAGGAAGTCACCGGACGCCTCGAACACCCGGCCGGTGACTCCGGCCGCCTCGTCCGACGCCAGCCACGTCACGATCGGAGCGATCCAGCGCGGCGACCGCATCTCACGTTCCTCGTCGGTCTCGGGCGCCGGACCGAGGCCTTCGGTCATACGGGTCAGCGCGACCGGTGCCACGGCGTTCACGGTGACGCCGTAGCGGCCGAGCTCCAGGGAGGCGATGATCGTCATCGCCGCGATCCCGGCCTTGGCGGCGCCGTAGTTGGTCTGCCCCGGGTTGCAGTAGATCCCCGACACGGACGTCGTGTTGATGATCCGGCCGCTCACCGTCTCGCCAGACTTGGCCCGCTCCCGCCAGTACGCGGCGGCCCACCGCGAGACCGCGAACGTGCCCTTGAGGTGGACGTTGATGACCGCGTCCCACTCCTCCTCGGTCATGTTGGCGAGCACGCGGTCGCGCAGGATGCCCGCGTTGTTCACCACCACGTGCAGATCGCCGAACGTCTCGATCGCGGTGTTGACGAGGCGCTGGGCGCCCTCCCAGCTGCCGACGCTGTCGCCATTGGCCACCGCCTCACCACCCATGCCGGTGATCTCCTCGACCACTTGCTGGGCCGGCGACAGGTCGCCGCCGCTCCCGTCGACGGCCCCGCCGAGGTCGTTGACGACGACCTTGGCGCCGTGCTGAGCGAGACTGAGGGCGTGCTCGCGGCCGATGCCGCGGCCCGCTCCCGTCACGATCGCGACACGGCCTTCGCACAGACGACTCATCCTGTTTCCTCCTGCTGCGCCCGGTGGTCCCCTGCGCTGATCGTGATCGGTCTCTTCGGTTCCGGGCGCATCGTAGGGTCTGCACCCCCGCCCGCCGAAGGTGAGCTGTCGTCCACGTGTCGGGAAGGCGGGGCCGAGCGCTCGCCGGCCGGGCGGCCGTAGCCTCGATGCCGTGTCAGCCGTCGAGCCCGCAACCGCGCCTGCCGCTCGGACCAACACGCCGGTGCTCGCGTGCGACGTGCTCGTCGTCGGCGCCGGTCCGGCAGGCACGGCGGCGGCGATCGAGCTGAGCCGCGGCGGCTCCCACGTCGTCGTCGTCGACAAGGCCGTCTTCCCGCGCGACAAGTGCTGCGGTGACGGACTGACGACGCTTGCACTCCGGGAACTGGAGCACCTGGGCCTCGACCCATCGACCGTCGCCGATTGGTATGACGTGCCGTCGGCGCGGCTGCGCTCGCCGTCCGGCCGCGAGGTCGAGCTGCCGCTTCCGACCGACGGGAAGTACGCCGCGGTCGCGCCGAGGAGCGAGCTGGACGACGCGCTCGTCCGCCTCGCGCGTTCGCTCGGCGTCGACGTCCGCGACGGCTGCGCCTTCTCGGGGATGTCGCCGGGTGCCGGCGCGATCGACGTGGGCAGCCGCGACGTGATCGAGCTGGCGATCGACGGTGTCGGCACGGTTCGGGCCGGCTACGTCATCGCCGCCGACGGCATGTGGAGCCCGGTCCGCAAGGCACTCGGCGTCAACCAGCCCGGCTACCTCGGCGAGTGGCACGCGTTCCGCCAGTACGTGGGCAACGTCACCGGCCCCGCCGCCGACCAGCTCTACGTGTGGTTCGAGGCCGATCTGCTGCCTGGCTACGCGTGGTCGTTCCCGCTGCCGGACCACCGGGCGAACGTCGGGTTCGGCGTGCTTCGCGGCGGCAGCAGGCGCGTCGGCGACATGAAGGACCTGTGGGTCGACCTCCTGCGGCGCCCGCACATCGTCACCGCCCTCGGCGCCGATTTCACGCTCGAGGACCGTCACACGGCCTGGCCGATCCCCGCCCGCGTCGACGAGGTGACGCTCAGCCATGGCCGCACTCTGTTCGTCGGCGACGCGGCTGCGGCCACCGACGTGATGACCGGCGAGGGGATCGGACAGGCACTGCTCACTGGCCGGCTGGCCGCGGAGGCGATCCTGGCGGCCGGGATGCACCACCCCGCGAACGCCCGTGCCGCGTACGAGTCGGCCGTCCGCCGCCACCTGTTCGCCGACCACGCGATGTCGCGCCTGCTCGGCAAGGTGCTGCGCAGCACGCTCGGAGCACGCGGCGCGATCCGCGTCGTCGGCGCCAGCGGCGCATGGGGGCGGCGCAACTTCGCGCGCTGGATGTTCGAGGACGAACCACGAGCCGTGGCGCTCACGCCGCGCCGATGGCACCGCCGAGTCCTCGCCCGACCGGGCGCCTACCGCCCCTGATCAGCGCGGGCGCCGCGCCTTGGGCACCGGGAGCGGATCCTTACGTTCGAGTGGTGGAGCACTGACGTCGACGCCGTCGACGGACATGTCGACACCGTCGCGATCGAGGTCGTGTGGCTCGCCGGACGCCTCGACCTCGATCGGGATCTCCTCTTTGGTCGGCCCTTCGTATATGTCGCGCAGCGCCAGCATGGCGCCGGCCATCGCGGCTCCCGCGGCACCGCCCTTGCGGCGGCCGGCCTCGATCGAGCTCAGCCGAGCGTCGGCGATCCGGCGTTCGCGGTCGGCGATGGCGGACGCGTCGTCGGGGTCTCGACTCACTTTGTTCCGCGGCAAACCCACATCGGTCAGGTTACGGGTGCGGACCGGTGGAGGGTGGCCGGCATCGCTCCGAACTGGTGCTCAATCCCCGGAGAGCTCGCTGGAGGATTCGCCGGACGTGTCCCCGTTCGGCGACTTGTCACTGTCCGAGGATCCGTCGTTGCCTGGCAGACCCTCACTGATGGCGTACACGCCGAGCAGGTCGCGGGCCGACACGATGCCCGCCAGCCGTCCCTCGTCCTCGACGAGGATGTGACGCACGTACTGGTCCATCATCTGGGTGGCCACCTCTGCCACCGAAGACGACGCCTCGCTCCAGAACAACTGGGTGTGGGCGATGTCGGCCGCCGTGGTCGACGAGTCGGCGCCGTCGGCGACGGCACGGACGATGTCGTGTTCGGACACGATGCCGACGGGCCGCTCCTGGCTGCCGACGACCACGGCGCTGATGCCGTCGTCGATCAGCACATTGGCGACCTCGCGAAGCGTCGCCGTCGGCACGACGCACACGACCGTGTCGCCGATCAGGACGTCGATGCGGAGCGCGCCCGGATCACCCATGTCGCTCATGACCGCTCCATGCTGGGGGTCGCGTAGGACTGGAGGATGTGCATGTAGTTGGCCCTTTCGAACGCCGCAGGGTTGTCGGTACTGGCGTAGCTGACGCTGCCGCGGAGTTGGTACACCGAGTCGTACTCGTGCTCGGTACCCCATTCCTGCAGCTCGGACTCGACCTGGGCGATGTGCTCGGGGCCGTGGCGCAACAACGCCGAGGTCATCATCGCCACGTCGGCGCCGACGAGCAGCGCCTTGGCCACGTCGCGGCCGGTCGAGATGCCCGTGGTCGCCGCGAGCGACACCTCGGGGAGCAGCGGGCGGAGGATCGCGATCCACCGCAGCGGCAGCCGGAGCTCCCATTGCTCCGAGAGATCGACGCGTGGGATCACCTCGCGCGTGTCGGGATCGAGGTCGGGTTGGTAGAAGCGGTTGAAGCACACCAACCCGGCGGCGCCGGCATCGGCGAAGGCGAGCGCGGTGTGGGCGAGCGACGAGTAGTACGGCGAGATCTTCACGGCGACGGGGATCCCCACCGACTTCGAGATCTGCAGGATCAGCGCCGCGTCGCCGTTCTCGATGTCGTGGCCGGAGCGGGTCGGATCGGCCGCCACGTGGTAGAGGTTCAACTCGATGGCGTCAGCACCGGCGTCGGCGAGCAGGCGCGCATAGCTCGTCCAGGCCCCCGCCGACGTGGCGTTCAAGCTGGCGATCACGGGCACATCGACGACGTCTCGAACGGCGGCGAGATGGGCGAGGTAGCGGTCGAGCGGGTTCTCGTAGTCGCCGAAGAGCTCCTGGGGGAAGTAGTCGAGCGCTTCGGCGAAGCGGTTCGTGCCGGCCTCGACGGCCGCGATGAGCTGCACCTCCTCCTGGATGATCTCCTCTTCGAACAACGACGGCAACACGATCGCCGACGCGCCGGCGTCGACGAGCCGGCGGATGAGATCGACCTCGCGGGTAAGCGGCCCGGCGGACGCGACGATCGGCGTACGCAGCGTCAGTCCCAGGTACTTGGTGGTGAGATCAGTCATCTGACGGCCGCCATTTCGTCGGGACCCGCCGTGGTCGGCGGCTCGGACAATACGAGATCGGCAGCTACCGCCTCGACCGTGTGCGGCAGCGTCCGGCGGACGGTTGCCAGCTGCGAGTAGTAGCGCCACCGTTCGTCGGCGTCGGCCTGGAGTAGGGCACCGAGCTCGGTCGCCCGTTCCGGGTTCGTCCGGGCGAGGATCGCGAAGCGGGCCTCGCTGGCGATGAACTCGGCGACGGGGATCGAGGGGTCCTTCGAGTCGAGGTGGAAGGGGGTGCCTTCCTCGGCGTCCGATGGCGAGAAGCGGTACAGCGGCCAGTAGCCGGACCGAACGGCGTCTTTCTGATGGGTCATCGACGTCGACATCTCGATGCCGTGGGCGATGCACGTCGAGTAGGCGATCACCAGGCTCGGACCCGGCCAGGCCTCGGCCTCGACCAACGCCTTGGTGGCCTGGAGGTCGTTGGAGCCCATCGCGATCTGGGCGACGTACACGTTGCCGTAGCTGCGGGCGATCGCACCGAGGTCCTTCTTGCCGCTCGACTTGCCGGACGCCGCGAACTTCGCCACCGCACCGCGCGGCGTCGCCTTCGACGCCTGGCCACCCGTGTTCGAGTAGACCTCGGTGTCGAGCACGAGGATGTTGACGTTGCGGCCACTCGACAAGACGTGGTCGAGCCCGCCGAAGCCGATGTCATACGCCCACCCATCGCCACCGATGATCCACACGCCCTTGTCGACGAGCGCCGCCGCGACCGACGCCAGGTGCGCGGCGTCGGAGACGCCATCGGGGTCGCCGGCGATGCCGGCGAGCGTGTCGACGAGCGTCGCGACTCGCTCGCGCTGCACGCGGATCCCGGCCGCGGTCGACTGGTCGGCGGTGAGCAGCTCGCTCACCAGCGTGGCGTCGAGACGTGGTGCGAGCCGTTCGAGCAGGATCCTGGCCTGGGATCGTTGCGCCTCGTAGCCGAGGCGGATGCCGAGCCCGAACTCGGCGTTGTCCTCGAACAGCGAGTTGTTCCACACCGGCCCCCGCCCGTCGGCGTTCACGGTGTAGGGAGTCGTCGGCAGGTTGGCACCGTAGATCGAGGAACAGCCGGTGGCGTTGGCGACCATCATCCGGTCGCCGAACAGTTGGGTGACGAGCTTGATGTACGGCGTCTCGCCACAACCGGCACACGCACCCGAGAACTCGAACAGCGGTTGGAGCGCCTGGGAGCCCTTCACCGAGTCGTGCGGGAGCGCGTCCGGGTCGATCTCGGGGATCGTCAGGAAGAAGTCCCACGACACCCGCTCGACCTCGCGATGGTCGCCGGCCGGCGACATGTTGATCGCCTTGTGACGCACCTCGGACTTCGACTTCGCCGGGCAGACGTCGACGCACACGCCGCAACCGGTGCAGTCGTCGGGTGCGACCTGGATGGTCATCCACTGCCCCTCCACGTCCTTGGAGCGGAACGCCTTGGAGCGGAAGCCGGCGGGCGCGCCGTCGAGCACGCTCGGGTCGTAGACCTTCATGCGGATCGAGGCGTGCGGGCACACGGCCGCGCAACGTCCGCAGTCGATGCACACGTCGGGGTCGAAGATCGGGATCTCGGCCGCGATCGAGCGCTTCTCGTACTTCGCCGTGCCGGTCGGGAACACCCCGTCGGCGGGGAGCGCGGACACGGGCAGCAGATCTCCCTCGCCGGCCAGCAGCATGGCGGTGACTCGCCGGACGAACTCCGGCGCGTCGGACGGGATCGGGAGGTGGCGGGACGTGGTCGACGTCACCGCCGTTGGGATCTCGACGCGCGCCAACGCCGCGAGCGAGGCGTCGATGGCCGCGAAGTTGCGTTCGACGATGGAGCGACCGCGATTGCCGTAGGACTTCTCGACGCTGGCCTTGATGTGCCCGATCGCCTCGTCGGCGGGCAGGACTCCGGACAGCGAGAAGAAGCACGGCTGCATCACCGTGTTGACCCGGTTGCCCATGCCGGTCTCGCGGGCCACCGCGTCGGCGTCGATCACGTAGAGGCTGATGTCCTTGGCGATCAGCTCGCGCTGCACCTCGACCGGCAGGTGGTCCCACACGGTGTCCGCCGGCCAGGGACTGTTCAAGAGCATCGTCGCGCCCGGCTTGGCGTAGTCGACGATCTTCATCTTCTCGAGCAGTCCGAAGTTGTGACAGGCAACGAAGTCGGCGTCGTCGATGAGGTAGGTGGAGCGGATCGGCTGGGGCCCGAAGCGCAGGTGCGAGATCGTCACCGACCCCGACTTCTTGGAGTCGTACACGAAGTACCCCTGGGCGAAGAGGTCGGTCTGCTCGCCGATGATCTTCACCGACGACTTGTTCGCCCCGACGGTGCCGTCGGATCCGAGACCGAAGAACATCGCCTGCACCTCGCCGGCCGGTCGCGCGTAGCGGACGTCGTGGTCGGGGTCGACCGAGAGCCGGGTGACATCGTCGAAGATGCCGACGGTGACGTGCGGGCGTGGGCGTTCGGACGCCAGCTCACGGAACACTCCGCCGACGTGGCTCGGGAGGAACTCCTTCGACGACAGGCCGTACCGGCCCCCGATCACCCGCGGCATCCCGCCGGCGAACGGCAGCGACCCCGCCGTGTTCGCCTCGGCGAGCGCGGCGACGACATCGAGGTACAGCGGCTCGCCGACCGAGCCGGGCTCCTTGGTGCGATCGAGCACGGCGATCGACCGGACGGTGTCGGGCAGTGCCTCGAGCAACGCCGCGGCCGGGAACGGGCGGTAGAGGCGCACCATCAGGACGCCGACCTTCTCGCCCCGGGCGTTCATCGTCTCCACCGCTTCGGTGGCCGCGCCGGCTCCCGATCCCATCAGCACGATGACGCGCTCGGCGTCGGGTGCGCCGACGTAGTCGACGAGTCCGTAACGACGACCCGTGTGCGCGGCCAGCTCGTCGAAGACCTCGCTGACGATGCCAGGGACTGCGTCGTAGTAGACGTTGCAGGCTTCGCGCGACTGGAAGAAGACGTCGGGGTTCTGGGCCGTCCCGCGCAGGTTCGGGGCGTCGGGGGTCATGCCCCGCAAGCGGTGGGCGAAGACGTCGTCGTCGCGAACCAGCGCCGCGAGGTCGTCGTCGTCGACGACCTCGATCTTGTCGATCTCGTGGCTCGTGCGGAAGCCGTCGAAGAAGTGCAGGAACGGCACCCGGGCGCGCAGCGTCGCGGCGTGGGCCACGAGCGCGAAGTCGTGGGCCTCCTGCACCGATCCGGCCGCCAACAGCGCCCATCCGGTGGTGCGGGCGTGCATCACGTCGGAGTGGTCGCCGAAGATCGACAAGGCGTGGGTGGCGATCGTGCGGGCCGCGACGTGGATGACGCACGGGGTCAGCTCCCCGGCGATCTTGAACATGTTCGGGACCATCAGCAACAGACCCTGGCTCGACGTGAACGTGGTCGCCATGGCGCCCTTCTGGAGCGCCCCGTGCAACGCCCCGGCGGCCCCGGCCTCGGACTGCATCTCGATGATGTCGGGGACGAGACCCCAGCGATTGGGTCGCTCGATCGCCGCCCAGTCGTCGGCGTGTTCGCCCATCGGCGACGCCGGTGTGATCGGATAGATGGCGATCACCTCGCTCAACGCGTAGGCGACCCGCGCGGCAGCTTCGTTCCCGTCGATGCATGTCCTCTGAGGTGGCACGCTGGTCCTCCCGATAGCAATCGAACCCCCCACATCAAACCGCACACTGAACCCGCCGGATAGGCCCAAAGGTCCCGGTCTGTGGCATTGGGGCCACGGAGACGGAACGGCCGAGCGCGACGAACGCGCCCCGGAGCGCACGCACTACCGTCGTCGTCACATGACGAGCGGACCTGAGACCCTTCCCGACGCGACCGACGCAGCTGCGTCAGAATCGCCCGCGGGCGAACCCATCGCCGACACCGTCGAGCGGGTCTTCTTCGAGTTGCGCAAGGTCATCGTCGGTCAGTCCCGGCTGCTCGAGCGGCTGCTCGTCGGACTGCTGTCGCGCGGCCACTGCCTCATCGAGTCGGTCCCGGGGCTCGCCAAGACGCTGGCCGCCGAGACGCTCGCCGACGTGGTCGGTGGGACGTTCGCCCGCATTCAGTTCACACCCGACCTCCTGCCGTCCGACATCGTCGGCACCCGCATCTACCGGGGCAGCACCGAGCGGTTCGACGTCGAGCTCGGCCCGGTCTTCGTCAACTTCCTCCTCACCGACGAGATCAACCGGGCGCCGGCGAAGGTGCAGTCGGCGTTGCTCGAGGTGATGGCCGAGCAGCAGGTGTCGATTGGTGGCGTCACGCATCTCGTGCCACAGCCGTTCCTCGTCGTCGCCACGCAGAACCCGATCGAGAGCGAGGGCGTGTACCAGCTTCCCGACGCCCAGCGCGACCGGTTCATGATGAAGATCGTCATCGACTACCCGAGCGCGGCCGAGGAGCTCGAGATCCTCGACCGGATGTCGGTTCGGCCGCCGATCGCGTCGCAGGTGATCTCGCTCGAGCGGCTCAAGGAGCTGCAGGACGCGGCCGATTCCGTGTACGTCGATCGTTCGGTGGCGAACTATGCGATCGACCTCGTCCAGGCCACACGCCACCCGGCGCGCTTCGGCCTCGATGACCTCTCGCCATCCATCGGTCTCGGCGTGAGCCCGCGAGCCACCCTGTTCCTCGTGCGCGGGGCACGCGCGATCGCGCTACTGCGCGGACGCACGTACGCGATCCCGCAGGACGTGTTCGACGTCGCACCCGAGGTGCTGCGGCACCGGTTGCTGTTGACCTACGACGCGCTCGCCCGCGACATCACGTCCGACCACATCGTGCAGCGGATCCTCGCCACCGTGCCGGCAGCGATGGTGTCACCGAAGCCTGGCCCGTCCGCCGGTCAGGGCTGACGAGTGGCCATCCCAGGCGGTGACGTGCCAGTGATGACGGCCTGGCCCTCGGGACCGCCGAGCGCCTCGATGGCGGAGCTCCTGCGCACGCTGGAGGTGAC
>DASUEW010000417.1:0-9628 GCA_036274875.1 Ilumatobacteraceae bacterium | reverse complement strand
CCGAGATCTGACCGGGTCGGGCCGCGCAGGAGGCCAAGTTGATCCCGGATCGCGCCATTGAGGAGTCGATGTTGCATCCGGCGAGAGCGCCGTCAGGCGCCGTCATTGCCGCGGTTGGCCTGGCGCTCGCAGCCCTCGTGGCACCGTCCGCACGTGTGTCGGAGGCGGTGGTGGCAGTGGTGCCCCTGGCTGCTGCACTCGCGATCGTGATCGGTGTGGTGAGGTACCACCCGGTACGCCCGATGCCGTGGCTGATGCTCGCGTTGGGGATGTTGGGTCTCGGTGCCGCGAGCCTGGCGTGGTCCGACGCGTTCTTCGACGGCACCCGGCTCTACCCAGGCATCGGGGAGGCCGTTGGCACGCTTGCGTATCCAGCCATGTTCGTCGGGATCATCGGCATCACGTCGCGCCAACGCGGTGCGAGGGACCTGTTGGGCGGGGCCGAGCCGCTGATCTACACGATCGCCCTCACCGCGCTGGTGTGGCTGGCAGTGATGGAGCCGTGGTTCGACAGTCGCAAGTTGCCGATCGACGGATCGCAGTGGATCTGGATCTTCGTCGGCCTCGACGTGCTGCTCGCCCTGCTCGCCTTCCACCGGGCTGATCTCTGGTCGGCCGGGAGACGGGTGCTCCTGACGCTCGCCGGTGCGTTCGGCATCATGGCCGCTGCCCACGCGCTCGTCGGTTGGCAGCGAGATGCGGGCAGCATTCAACCGGGAAGCCTGGCGGCCGGATCGTTGATCGTGGCCCCTGCGGTCATCGGCGTCGCAGCGCTCTTCCCATCGATGGCGGCGACCCCGATCGGAGTGGAGCAGGCGCTGAAGTTGCGCTGGTCGCAGCTGGTCGGACTCGCGATCGCGGCGCTCGTCCCGGTCGGGGCGATGGCCGTGATGCTCATCGTCGGCAGCACCTCGCGAGCGACCGTGACCGTGATCTCGGCGTCGACGCTCGGGATCGTCTTGCTCTCGCTGACTCGGATGTGGCGCCTCGTCGACACGGTCGGGGAGTTGACCGAGCGCCAGGGCCACGACCGCCTCGCCGCGATGGTGGAGCATTCGAGCGATGTGGTACTGCTCGCCGATCGCACCGGCGCCGTGAGCTATGCGAGCCCGGGGCTGTACAGCACCCTCGGGCATCAGCCGGCGACGTGGACCGGGCATCACCTCGTCGACGTCGTCGCCGACGAGGAGCGCGGCAAGGTCGAGAACCACTTGCGGCGGCTCCTCGAGGCGGGCAGTGGCAACACCGTCGAGTTCGAGGTGACGCTGCTCCGGGTCGACGGCCACCGGCGCCGGGCCAACGTCGTGATCGCCAACCTGCTCGGTGGTGCTGCGGTCGATGGCATCGTGGCGACGTTCCGCGACATCACCGAACAGCGCAACCTCGAACGTCAGCTCAGCCATCGCGCCTACCACGACGAGCTCACGGGCCTCGCCAACCGGGCGCTGTTCCTCGACCGCATGGACCATGCGCTGCGCGTCGCCCGGTCCGAACGCGATCCGGTGGCCGTGTTGTTCGTCGACCTCGACGACTTCAAGAGGGTCAACGACGAGTTCGGTCACGCCGTTGGTGATCAGGTGCTGAAGTCGGTAGCCGACTGCATCCGCCGGAGTGCGGAGCCCGGTGACACGACCGCCCGGCTCGGAGGTGACGAGTTCGCGATCCTGCTCGAGGACGTCGGCGGTGTCGACCGCGCGCTCGACGCGGCCGAGCGCCTGCTCGGCCTGCTTCGCGTTCCGGTGGCGGTCGCCGGCTACGACATGAGCGTGCTGGCGAGCATCGGTGTCGCGGTGGCCACGCCGAACATGAACACCACCAGCCTCCTGCGCGACGCCGACATCGCGATGTACGAGGCCAAGCGTGCCGGAAAGGGCCAGATCCGCATCTTCGACCCGACGATGAGGATGGTCGCCACCAAGCACCTCGAGTACCGGGCCGAGCTCGGCGACGCCCTCGAGGACGGGCAGTTGCGGCTCGTCTACATGCCGTACGTCGACATGCGCAGCGGTGAGGTGCGAGGTGCCGAGGCGCTGGTCCGCTGGCATCACCCGCTGCACGGCGACATCTCTCCGACCGAGTTCGTGCCGATCGCCGAACGAACCGGTCTCATCGTGCCGATCGGTTACTGGGTGCTCGAGGAGGCCCTCACACAGGCGGCGGGCTGGCGCCCGGACGCCGAGCTCGTCATCAGCATCAACGCATCGCCGGTGCAGGTGCGCCAACCGGACTTCGTCGATCGCGTCATGTCGGCGCTCGACCGTCATCGCATCGAACCGCACAAGCTGATGGTGGAGATGGCCGAAGGCGTACTCGTCGAGGAGAACGAACGCGCGGCCGACACGGTCGCGCAGCTTCGTGAGCACGGCGTCCGGATCGCGATCGACGATTTCGGTGCCGGGCATTGCTCGCTCAGCTACCTCCAGCGTCACCCCGTCGACGTGATCAAGATCGACCGGGTGTTCATCGACGAGCTGGGCCGCGACCCGCTCGGCAACACGCTCGCCCGGACGATCCTGCAGATGGCGCCCGCACTCGACATCCGCACCGTCGCCGAGGGCATCGAGACAACCGTGCAACTCCGCGAGCTGCGTCGCCTTGGCTGTGATCTCGGCCAGGGCTACCTGCTGTCGCGCCCGCTCGAGACCGACGCCCTCGCCAGGCGGTTCGGCGTCGCACCGTCGGCCGTGAGCGCCATCGCCTGACGACCACCATCGCGCGACCGATCCGGTGCGCTCGTGATGTTCCGGCGCACCGTGGCTGTGAGCGGCATCGTGTGACGATCACGACCGATACGGTGCGCTCGTCATGTTACGGCGCACCGTGGCTGGGAGCGGCATCGTGTGACGATCGCGACCGATACGGTGCGCTCGTCATGTTACGGATCGGGTTGGTGTGTCCGTACAGCTTGTCGATCCCCGGCGGCGTGCAGGCCCAGGTGCTCGGGCTCGCGCGCGAACTGCGCCGCCAGGGACACGAGGCGCGGGTGCTCGGGCCGTGCGACGGCCCACCGCCGGCCCCGTTCGTCACGCCCCTCGGTGACAGCCTGCCGACGGCCGCCAACGGGTCGATCGCGCCGCTGGCGCCCGATGCGGCGGCGGCACTGCGCACGATCGGCGCCCTGAACGACGAGCAGTTCGACGTTCTGCATGTGCACGAACCACTGGTTCCGGGCCCTTCCGTGACCACCTTGACCGTGCACCCGGCACCGATCGTCGCCACGTTCCACGCGGCCGGCCGGTCGACGAGCTACCGGATGTTCCGACCGGTCCTGCAGCGCATGCTTGAACGCGTCGAGCGTCGCGTGGTGGTCTCGAAGGACGCCCTGGCGCTCGTCCAGGCACATCTCGGTGGTGAGTACCAGGTGCTGTTCAACGGTGTCGACACGACCGCGATCCGTGCCGCGGCACCGTTCCCGCGCACGCGACCCGCGGTCTTCTTCATCGGCCGCCACGAGGAGCGCAAAGGCCTCGGCGTCCTGCTCGCGGCACTGCCCGACCTCGGTCCCGACGTCGACTGTTGGGTCGCCGGCGATGGTCCCGACACAGCGCGTCTCAAGGCCCTCCACGGTCGCGACGCCCGTATCACCTGGTTGGGGCGGATCTCGGAGGCCGACAAGCTCGCCCGCCTCCGTGGCGCCTCGGTGTTCTGCGCGCCGTCGCTGCACGGCGAGTCGTTCGGCGTGGTGCTGGCCGAGGCGATGGCCGCCGGCACACCCGTCGTCGCCAGCGCGCTGCCCGGTTACCGCAACGTGGCGACCGACGGGGTCGACGCGGTGCTCGTACCGCCCGGCGACCCCGACGCGCTGGCGACTGCGTTGTCCCGGGTGATCAACGACGCAGCGCTCGCGTCGCGCCTGGTGGCTGCGGGTGCCGACCGGGCGGAGGAGCTCGCGATGTCGAAGCTGGCGACGTGCTACACCGCCATCTACCACGAGCTCGTGGCCCGGCGGTGATCCCGGGCCGTTCGCAGGACCCCGACCTACAATGAGCAACATGTGGTTCCTCATCATCGTGGTGATCATCGCGGTACTGATCGTCGTGTACCTGATCGCCGCCTACAACGGCTTGATCCGCCGGCGCAACCAGATCGAGAACGCGTGGTCGCAGATCGACGTGCAGTTGAAGCGGCGGCTCGACCTCATCCCCAACCTCGTCGAGACGGTCAAGGGCTATGCGGCCCACGAGAAAGAGACCCTCGACGCCGTGATCAAGGCTCGCAACGCGGCGATCGCGGCGCCCGACTCGCCCAACGCCCAAGCCGCGGCCGAAGGCCAGCTCACAGGCGCACTGAGGCAGCTGTTCGCCCTCGGCGAGGCATACCCCGACCTGAAGGCCAACCAGAACTTCCTGGCCCTGCAAGAAGAGCTGACCGCCACCGAGGGGCGGGTGGCCTACGCCCGGCAGTTCTACAACGACAGCGTTCTCGCCTACAACAACAAGCTCCAGCAGTTCCCGACGATGTACTTCGCGCGGATGCTGAAGTTCGAAAAGCGCGAGTACTTCGAAGCCGATGAGGCGGCGCGCACTGCGCCGACCGTCGAGTTCTGATCGACCCCCGGGCAGCCGTCTCACTCCTCCATGTACGACCAGATCGCGTCGAACAAACGCCGGAGCATCGCGCTCGTCGCCGCCTTCGTCGTCGTGCTCGCCCTCGTCGGGGCGGCCGTCGGCGTGCTGATCGGCAACGGGGTCGTGTTCACGCTCATCGCCCTCGTGATCGCCGGTGTCGTGGCGTTCGCCTCGTACTGGAAGGCCGACGTGATCGCCCTCAAGGTGAGCCGCGCGCGACCCGCCGACCCCGCGCAGTACCAGCGCCTGCACAACCTCGTCGAGGGACTGTGCATCGCCGGTGGCCTGCCCAAACCAGGTGTCTACGTGGTCGACGATCCGGCCCCGAACGCGTTCGCGACCGGTCGCAATCCCAAGCACGCCGCGATCGCCGTGACCACCGGGCTGCTCGAGAAGCTGAACCGGGTCGAGCTCGAAGGTGTCGTCGCCCATGAATTGAGTCACATCCGCCACTACGACATCCTCGTGTCGACGTTGGCGGTGACCCTGGTCGGCACGATCGCCCTCATGACCGACATCGCGATCCGCACGATGTGGTGGAACGGGGGTCGCGTCGCCCGCCAAGGCGATCGGCAGGATTCCAACAACCCCCTGGCAGTGGTCGGTTTCGTGCTGTTGATCCTGGCGCCGATCATCGCCAAGGCGATGCAGGCGGCGATCTCCCGGCGACGCGAGACGTTGGCCGACGTGGGCGCGTGTCAGCTCACGCGCTACCCGCCGGGCCTGATCGCGGCGCTGGAAAAACTGAAGGCTGATACGACGGTGACGCACGCAGCGTCGACAGCTACGGCACACTTGTGGATCGAACAACCGATGAGCGGGGTGGCCGACGGAGGCCGCCTGGGCGGCATTCACCGGATGTTCGACACCCATCCCCCGCTCGACGAGCGCATCGCATTGCTGAGGGAACTGTGACCCCAACCACTCGCCGCACGATCGCTGTCGCGCTCGCCACACTCGCCACACTCGCCGCCTGCTCATCGGGCAGCGATGCCGAGTCGACCACGACGACAGCCAGCCCGTCCACGACCTCGACCACCACGCCACGGCCGACGACCACCATCGCGCGGACCACGACGACGTCGTCGTCCTCGTCGACCAGCACCACGACGACTCTGCCGGAGGTCTTGCGGATGCCGCTCACCGGTGATCCGGTCAGCTCGGCGGACGAGATCCCCGACCGGCCGGCGCTGGTGGTGAAGATCGACAACCACCCGGTGGCGCGCCCGCAGGCGGGTCTGAACAACGCCGACATCGTGATCGAGGAGATCGTCGAGGGCCAACTCACCAGGTTCGCCGCGGTGTTCCATTCGGTCGACGCCGACCCGGTCGGCCCGATCCGGTCCGGTCGCTCGCAGGACGTCGACATGCTCGGACCGTTGAACGGCCCGGTGTTCGCATGGAGCGGCGGCAACGCCGGCGTGCGCAACCTCATCCGCAACTCCGACTTCATCAACCTGGACGCCGGCTTCACCCCGGGGTACTACCGCCGTTCGGGTCGCGGCGGCGCCCCCCACAACCTGTACTCGAGCACGGAGGCCCTGTGGCTCAACGTGCCAGCGGACAAGATGGTCGCCCCCCCGGGCATCTTCGCCTACCTCCGCCCGGAGGAGACGTTCACCGGGGAGGCGGCGACGACCATCGATTTGCCGATGGCCGGCATTCTCGTCAGGTGGGAGTGGGACGCCGACGACGGCGTCTACCGTCGCTTCCAGAACGGGAACAGCCACGATGCCGAGGGCGCCGGTCAGGTCGTTGCCGACAACATCATCGTGATGGGTGTCGAGTACCACCCGAGCGCAGTCGACCGACGCAGCCCCGAGGCACAGACGCTCGGGTCGGGCCCGGTGTACGTGTTCGCGGACGGCATGATGCGCGTCGGAGTGTGGATCCACCTCGATCGTCTCAACCCGTACGGATTCGTCGCCCCGGACGACTCGGCGATCGGTGTCCCGCCCGGGCGCACATTCATCGAGCTCGCCCGGAACGAGGAGAACTTCGTCACCTGGGAGGCCTGACGGGTAGCGATTCCACCACAGAACCGTCGGCTCCGATCGGTACGATGATGGTATGAGCGAGCACGCTGCATCAACCCAGTCCGAAGGGCGCCGCACCGGCGCGTTCCCGGTCAAGCGCGGTCTCGCCGAGATGCTCAAGGGCGGCGTGATCATGGACGTCGTGACACCCGAGCACGCCAAGATCGCCGAGGACGCCGGCGCCTGCGCCGTGATGGCGCTCGAGCGCGTGCCCGCCGACATCCGCCGCGACGGTGGTGTCTCACGGATGAGCGATCCGGAGATGATCGAGGGCATCCAGGCGGCCGTCAGCATCCCGGTCATGGCCAAGGTCCGCATCGGTCACTTCGTGGAGGCCCAGATCCTCGAAGCGCTCGGCGTCGACTTCGTCGACGAGTCCGAGGTCTTGAGCCCGGCCGATGAGGCCCACCACATCGACAAGTGGGCGTTCAAGGTCCCGTTCGTGTGCGGTGCCACCAACCTCGGCGAGGCGTTGCGGCGCATCAGCGAGGGTGCGGCGCTGATCCGATCCAAAGGTGAGGCCGGTACCGGGAACATCGTCGAGGCCGTGCGCCACTTGCGCTCGATCACGGGCGACATGCGCAAGATCACCCAGGCCGATCCGGCGGAGCTGTTCGACTGGGCCAAGCAACTGCGCGCCCCGTTGCCGCTGGTGCAGGAGATCGCCGAGTCAGGCTGGCTCCCGGTCCCGCTGTTCTGCGCCGGCGGAATCGCCACCCCGGCCGACGCCGCGATGGCGATGCAACTCGGCGCCGAGTCGGTGTTCGTGGGCTCGGGCATCTTCAAGAGCGACGATCCGGCACCGCGCGCCCGTGCCATCGTCGAGGCCACGACGCATTTCAAGGATGCTCAGATCCTCGCCAAGGTCAGTCGCGGGCTCGGCGCGCCGATGACCGGCATCGGCATGGACGAGATCAGCCAGCGGTTCGCGGAGCGTGGCTGGTGACCGACCGATCGACGACGGAGCCTCCAGGTGAACGCGCCACGCGTCGGGGTGCTCGCGTTGCAGGGCGCGTTCGTCGCTCATCAACAACGGCTCGCTGAGCTCGACGTCAGCTCGCACCAGGTGCGCACGCCTGCCGATCTCGACGGCATCGACGCGCTCGTGATGCCGGGTGGTGAGAGCACGACGATGTCGAAGCTGCTCACGTCGAGCGGCCTGTTCGACGAGCTCAAGGCGCGGATGAGTGACGGGCTGGCGGTGTTCGGTACCTGCGCCGGCATGATCCTGCTGGCCACCGAAGTGATCGACGGCCGACCCGATCAACGGAGCTTCGGGATGATCGATCTCGTCGTGCGCCGCAACGGCTACGGGCGCCAGGTCGAGAGCTTCGAGGCGGACCTCACGATCGCCGGGTTGGGACCGGATGCGCCACCGTTTCACGGTGTGTTCATCCGCGCTCCGTTGGTGGTGTCCGCCGGGGAAGCGGTCGAAGTGCTCGCGCGCCACGAAGGTGTCCCTGTGCTCGCGCGCCAGGGGCGCATTACGGTGGCATCGTTCCATCCAGAGCTCACCGCTGACCACCGTCTGCACGCCCAGTTCGTCGAGCACATCTGAACGGAGATCCGAGATGTCCGGCCACTCCAAGTGGGCAACCATCAAACACAAGAAGGGCGCCGTCGACAAGGCGCGCGGCAAGCTCTTCAACAAGATCGCCCGTCAGCTCGAAGTCGCGGCGCGCGAAGGCGGCGGCGACGCCACGACGAACGCGACGCTACGCACCGTCGTGCAGAAGGCCAAGGCGGCGCAGATGACGAATGACGCCATCGATCGGGCGGTCAAGCGCGGGACCGGCGAGAACGACGGTGGCACGTACGAGGCCATCACGTACGAGGGCTACGCGCCAGGCGGGGTGGCGCTGCTGATCGACGTGCTCACCGACAACCGCAACCGCACGGGCTCGGAGATCCGCAACATCTTCACGAAGATGGGTGGCTCGATGGCCGAGCCGGGCGCGGTCGGATGGCAGTTCAAGCGTCAGGGTGTGGTGCTCGTCGGCGGGCACGTCAGCGAGGACGACGTCATGCTGACAGCGCTCGACGCCGGTGCCGACGATGTCGCCGACGACGGTGGCACGTGGCGAATCACCTCGGATCCGTCGCGGACGTTCGAGATCAAGGCGGCGCTCGAGGGGGCCGGCATCGAGGTGATCTCGGCCGACTCACCGATGGTGTCGGAGACGTTCGTGCCGGTCACCGACGTCGAGGACGCCAGGAAGGTGCTGCGGATCCTCGAAGCGATCGAAGACAACGACGATGTCCAAGACGTGTACTCGAACTTCGACATCGACGACGACGTTCTGGAAGCAGCAGCCGGATGAGCGTCGGCGTGGGTGACCGAGCGCCGGAGTTCACGCTGCCGGGCACCGGGGGTCGCGAGTACTCGCTGGGCGACTTCGCCGGCCGGCCGCTCGTGCTCGTGTTCTACCCCGGCGACGACACGCCGGTGTGCACCAAGCAGCTCAACGCGTACAACGACGGCCTCGACCAGTTCGCCCAGCTCGACGCCCAGGTCGTGGGCATCTCCGCCCAGGACGTCGCCAGCCACGAGAAGTTCTCGGGCAAGCACGGGTTCGACTTCCCCCTCCTCGCCGACACCGACAAGGTCGTCGCCGGGCGATACGGCACGCTGGGACCGATCGGGTTCCCCAGGCGCAGCGTGTTCATCGTCGACGGTGAC
Source organism: Ilumatobacteraceae bacterium (assembly GCA_036274875.1). Taxonomy (GTDB): domain Bacteria; phylum Actinomycetota; class Acidimicrobiia; order Acidimicrobiales; family Ilumatobacteraceae; genus JALOLG01. The sequence goes on along the minus strand of DASUEW010000417.1, from coordinate 344 downwards.
GGAGTCATCCGCTACGCCCACCGGGCCATCGCCGGGCTCACGTACCGACCGGTGGCCGAGTTGCTCGACGCACTGCGCGAGATCAGCTGAGCGAGTCACGCCCGGGCTGAGCGGTTCGCCCTCCAAGGATCCGCCTGGATCGAGTGTCACGATCCGGGTCCGCCAGGCGTCGATGGGGTGGAGGTGATTCGAGATGCAGGATCGGAACGGACGGGTCGACGTGGTCGTGATCGGGGCCGGCCTGGCGGGCCTCGCGGCGGCGACGGTGGCGGCTCGCGAGGGTGCCAGTGTCACCGTGCTCGACGCGCGGTCACCGGGCGGCCGCGGCCGCAGCATCGTGCGCG
>DASUEW010000416.1:0-3080 GCA_036274875.1 Ilumatobacteraceae bacterium | reverse complement strand
TGAGGCGCTCGATCCAGATCGGCGCAGGGGTCACGCTGCTCGGTGCCGGCGTCATCTCCCTCGCCAGCCGGACCGGAGGGCTCGCCAACGTCGGTACGTCGACGAGCGCGATCGCGGTCGTGGTCGGTGGCCTGGCGATGTTCGCGGCACCGGCGTTCGGGCGCGTCCTGCGGTCGCTCGACGAGGAGCGGGCGATCCGGATCCGGGAGGACGAACGCGCCGCGGTCGCCGCCCACCTCCACGACTCGGTGCTCCAGTCGCTCGTCCTGATGCAGCGCAGCGACGACCCGCGCCGGATGGCGAGCCTGGCCCGCCGTCAGGAACGAGAGCTCCGCGCGTGGCTCTACGACACGCAACTCGTCGGCGAGCCGGCGTCGCTGCACGCCGCGATCGAGGCGCTGGCGATCGAGATCGAGACCGATCACGATGTGCGGGTCGAGGCGGTCGTCGTCGGTGACCAGCCGCTCGACTCACCGTCGAGAGCCCTGGTGGCGGCGATCCGGGAGGCGCTCGTCAACGCCGCCCGCCACGCCGACGTCGATCAGGTCGACGTGTTCGTCGAAGCCGACGACACCGAGCTCACCGGCTTCGTGCGTGACACCGGACGCGGGTTCGATCACACGCAGGTCCCCGGCGACCGAAGGGGCATCAGCGATTCGATCATCGGCCGGGTCCAGCGCGCCGGCGGCTCGGCGGTGCTCACGTCGAAGCCGGGCGGTGGCACGGAGGTCGAGCTCCGGGTGCCGCGGAGGGGTCAATGACCGTCCGCGTCGTGCTCGTCGAGGATCACGCGTTGTTCCGCGCCGGCGTGCGGGCCGAGCTCGCCGACCCGGCGCTCGTGGAAGGCCAAGCTCCCCTGGATGGAACGTCACCGCGTGTCGAGATCGTCGGCGAGGCGGCATCGGTCGAGGACGGCATCGCGGTGATACGGGCAACCACGCCCGATGTCGTGCTGCTCGACGTCCACCTCCCCGGTGGCGGCGGGCAGGCAGTGATCTCGGCGCTGCACGACGACGATCTGGCGACCCGCTTCCTGGCTCTTTCGGTGTCGGACGCCGCCGAGGACGTGATCGCCGTCGTGCGAGCCGGCGCCCGGGGCTACGTGACGAAGACGATCAGCGCGACCGAGCTGCTCGATGCGATCGAACGCGTCGCCGACGGCGATGCGGTGTTCTCGCCTCGCCTGGCGGGGTTCGTGCTTGACGCCTTCTCCGGCGACTTGCCGGCGCCGGCCGATCCCGAGCTCGACCAGCTCACGAGCCGCGAGCAGGAGGTGCTGCGCCTCATCGCCCGCGGGTACTCGTACAAGGAGGTCGCCGCCCGCCTCCACCTCTCGGTGAAGACGATCGAAACCCACGTGTCAGCCGTGCTGCGCAAGCTTCAGCTCTCGAGCCGCCATCAGCTCACCGCCTGGGCCAACGAACGACGCCTCATCTGACCCTCATCAGAGCGTCATCCTGAGGATGGACGCCTCAAGCGACTGCCAGAGTGTGCTCTCGGCGAGGTCCCATGTCGGCATCGGGACGCTGCTCCGCCGAGGCCGTGTCGAGGGCTGCCGTGAAGGCTGCCGATGTGTCCTGGCCGTCCGTAGTCGCCGGTGGCACGGTGTTCTCGACCGGGGACGCCCCGGTCGCGTCGATCCCGGTATCGCCGCCACGAGGGGTGGCGAGCACACCTACTCCGGCGACGAGAAACGTCGAGCGGGCGTAGTGGCGTTCAAGGGACGAGGTCACGTTCACGAACATCCTTCGGCACGCGCGGCGTCGGGCTGGATGAGACGTCCGTCAACACATCCCCAAATCTTCTGGAATGCGGAAGGTCGTCAGGGAAGCGGGTATTCGTCGTGGTTCAGCACCCAGCCCGGACGCTGCGAGAAGTCGAGGCGGGGCGGGCAGAAGATGTCGACGAGTTGATTGCGCGTCGCGCCGACGGCCTCGCTCGTGTGCACGATCGGTGGCGGGATCACGGCGACGGCCGGGCTCGCACAGCGCATGTGCTCGTCGTCGCGCCAGTCGGCCATGTTCACCGTCCATGGTGTGCGCATGTGGTGCACGTAGTCGCCTTCGAGCTGCAGCGAGATCTGCTCGAAGTCGTCGTGGTGGTGCGGCGACAGCTTGGCCGGGTCGCGTGGTCCGTCGGTGGGATCGAGGTAGTTGACCATCAACGAGCTGCAACGGAAGATCCGTCCGAAGCGGGCGCTGTCGTGCGGCACGTCGGCCAGCGGATAGATCCGGATGCCGTACCCGGCCGGGGGGTCGGGCCACGGCGCGAACGGTGCCACGTTCGGATCGGGCTCGATGTAGCTGTCGGCGTTCCGGCACCGGGCCAGCAGGTCGCCGGCCGCGTTCGAGAACACGCGCACGATCACTCCGTCCGACGACACCTCGATCTCGCTCGCGCCAGGCGGCACGATCGCGACGGTCGCGCCCGCGATGTCGCGCCGTTCGGCGCCGGCGACGACGACAGCCGAGGCATCGGGCGCCGGGAACAGGACCATGTACTCGTCCGGCTGGTCGGTCCGGACGAGACGGTCGCCGGCTCGCGCGTCGGAGTAGACGACGCAGCAGTTCTGACTTCGCACCATCCACGACTTCGTCCCGGCGCCGGTCACGTCGTCGGGCGGCAGGTCCGCGAACTCGAAGTACTGCGGCGCGGCCGGTACGCCTGGCGCGGCGCGCCCCGTCGCGGTGTCGAGCTGTGAACGCAGGTCAGCCACGTCGTATGCCATGCGGGTCAGTCTTTCGCGTCCGCCGCCGGCGCGCCGAACGGGAGCACGCCCGGCGAGCACGCGCTGGTAGGGGATTCCCTACCTCGCGGACACGTGGAGCCTCCATCGCAGTTCATCGCCCGGATCCGTACCGTCGGAAGCGAGACATGCCGACGACGAAAGAAGCGATCATGCACACCGCAGTACCCTCCGCGCCGGCCCCGTCCACTTCCTGGTCGCTGCCGACGACTCGCCCGATGGCGGCGCGTGTCGAGCACGCGGTGAAGATCTTCGGGCGTGGCAGCACCGAGGTGCTCGCCCTCGACGATGTGACGGTGGGGATCCCGGCTGGTGCGTTCACGGCCGTGATGGG
>DASUEW010000415.1:0-5639 GCA_036274875.1 Ilumatobacteraceae bacterium | reverse complement strand
CATCGCCGGCTGGGATCCCGAGGAGCACCCACGGTCGGTCAAGACCGGGCGTACCAATGACGAGGTCAAGGTCGCGCCAGCCGCCAGCTGGTCGAGCAGCTCCCTCTGGGTCGCACCGACGCCCGACGAGCTCGCCGCCCTCGATGCCCTCGGCAAGTCCGGGCAGTGGCGTCTCGGGGAACACACGCTGAAGCTGACCAACCTCGACAAGGTGCTTTTCCCGGCGCGCCGACCGCACCCGGCACTGACCAAGCGCGACCTGATCCGCCACAACGCGACGATCGCGCCGGCGATGCTCCCGTACCTCGCCGATCGACCGGTCAACCTGCATCGCTTCCCCGACGGGATCGCCAAGCCGGGCTTTTGGCACAAGGCGGTTCCGTCGCACGCACCCGACTGGCTCCGCCAGTGGCGCAACGCGGCCGCCGACCCCGGCGAGACCGAGTTGTATCTCGTGCTCGACTCCCCCGCGGCGCTGGCGTGGGTCGCCAACTACGGCGCCATCGAGGTCCATCCGTGGACGTCGACGGTGCGCGACTCCAACCGGCCGACGTGGGCGATGATCGACATCGATCCCGGCACCGACAGCTCCTTCGACGACGTGCTCGTCCTCGCCCGCCTGCACCGCACCGCCCTCGAACACCTCGGCGTGCAGGCGATGCCGAAGGTCACCGGCAAGCGCGGCGTCCAGATCTGGGTGCCGGTCGCCGACCGCTACTCGTTCGACGACACACGCGCGTGGGTCGAGGCGTTGTCACGAGCGGTCGGCAGCACCGTGCCCGAGATGGTGAGTTGGGAGTGGGGGGTGTCGAAGCGCGGCGGACGCACCCGGCTCGACTACACGCAGAACGCGATCAACAAGACGCTGGTCGCGCCGTTCAGCACCCGTCCCGTCTCGGGTGCACCGGTGTCGGTGCCGATCGCGTGGGACGAGCTCGACGATCCCGACCTGCGCCCCGACCGCTGGACGATCCGGAACATCGGCGACCGCCTGGCGAGCTCGGGCGACCCCCTGGCACCGCTGATCGGGATGCAGCAACGGCTTCCAGAACTCTGACGTATCGCCGCTCGGGAGGATCGACGCGCAGGATTGAGGGGCCGGTCGGGTGGGGACCCTTCGACGATGAGCAAACGAGTCGACGCGCAGCGCGCCGTGCGCCTCCTCCGTCGCCGGGTCCAACTCGTCGACGTGCTGCCGAGTTCCGTCTACGCCGAAGAACATCTGCCCGGCGCGGTCAACGTGCCGCTGGAAACGCTCGACGAGACGAGTGTCGCGGATCTCGACCGTGACCGGCCAGTGCTCATCTACTGCTTCGACCAGCATTGAGACCTCGGCGCCCGAGCCGCGTGTCGGTTCGAACAGCTGGGATTCGCCGATGTGTTCCTGCTCGAGGGCGGCCGCGCCGCCTGGACCGTGGAGGGCCTCCCGACGGAGGGTCAGGTCGGTGACGCGCGCCGCATCGGCCCGCGCGCCGTCGACGTGCCGACTGTGTCGGTGGACGCAACCGCCGGCGATGTGATCGCGATCGGCGACATCGCGCACACCGTCGTCGTCCTGGGCTGCGACCGTGTCGTCGTGGGTGCGCTCCGACCGACCGTCCGGGCCTTGCCCGCTCGGACGCGAGTTCGGGATGTGATGATCCCGGCTCCTTCGACCATCCGGCCCGACCTGCGGGTCGAGGAGGTCGCCCGTCGATTCGCCAAGGCGCGCACCGAACTGATCCCCCACTACCGCGGCGCGTAGCCGATCAGCGCGGACCAGCGCGGGTCAGCCCAGCGCCCCGACCAGTTCCTTGCGCCAGAACTCGGCGAAGCCCCGCTGGTCGGGCCCGACCTGGTGGAAGTGGATGTGGTCGAAGCCGGCGTCCTCGTAGTCGCGCACGAGCTCGACGACGGGCGACACATCCGGCCCGCACGGGATGCGTTCGGCGATGAGCTCCTCGGTGACGAGCTCGGCGACGTGCTCGAAGTGCGTCCACGTCGGCAGGTCCTGTGACAGTTGGCCAGGGTTCCCGGCGTTCGGCCAGATCTCGAGCGCGGTCTTCACGGCCTCGGCGCGATCGGTCGCCCAGCACAGGGTCACCTGCCCGTAGACCGGTCCATGACCACCCGCGTCCCGATACGCCTTGACCGTCTCGGGGTCGGGCGAGGTCGACCAGAGCCCGTCGGCGTGCTCGGCCGCGGCCGCCGCCGACTCCGGCCCTGACGCCGCCCAGATCACCGGGATCGGTTCCGCGGGTTCGGTGAAGATGCGCGCGTTCTCGACCGTGTAGTACTCGCCCCAGTGGTCGACGGTCTCCCCCGTCCACAACTGGCGCATCACATCGACAGCTTCGGCCAGCATGGTCCGGCGGACCTCGACCGCCGGCCAGGCTCCGCCGATGACGTGCTCGTTCAGCCACTCACCGGTCCCGACGCCGAGAAAGAACCGTCCCCCGAGGATCGCCGAGCTGGTCGCCGCCGCCTGGGCGACCATCGTCGGGTGGTTGCGCAGGATCGGGCACGTGACACCGGTTCCGATCGGAACCCGCGAGGTGCTCATCGCGACGCCGCCGATCGTCGTCCAGACGAACGGGCTGTGACCCTGGCTCTGCGTCCACGGGTGGAAGTGGTCGGACACCGTGAGGAAGTCGAAGCCCACCTCTTCGGCCATCGCTCCGAACTCCACGAGCTCGCGCGGACCGAACTCCTCGCTCGACAATGTGTATCCCCAAGTCGTCATGCCCTCACGAATACCCCGATCGCTCACCGTTCATAACCCTCGCCGGCACTTGCCATCGAACACGGTGCCATCGAACACGGTGATATGAATGGGCATGGGTCGTGTCGAAGGAAAGGTCGCCCTGATCACCGGCGCCGCACGAGGTCAGGGGCGTAGTCACGCGATCCGGCTGGCCGAAGAAGGCGCCGACATCATTGCCGTCGACCTGTGCGCGCCGATCGAGACCGCGCACTACGAGTTGGCGACCGCCGACGATCTCGCCGAGACCGTCGAACACGTCAAGGCGCTCGACCGCCGGATCATTGCCGCCGAGGCCGATGTCCGCGACACCGCGGCACTGCGCGCGGTCGTCGAGCAGGCGGTCGCCGATCTCGGCCGGCTCGACATCGTCGTCGCCAACGCTGGCATCTTCAGCTTCGGCCCAGCGCTCGAGCTCACCGACGAGGCCTGGCAGGACGTGATCGACGTCAACCTGACCGGGGCCTGGCGCACGTGCGTCGCCTCCGCACCGTCGATGATCGCCGCCGGCAACGGCGGCTCGATCATTCTCACCAGCTCGGCCGCCGGACTGATGCCGTTCCGGAACACCGCCCACTACGTTGCATCCAAGTTCGGGGTCATCGGCTTGATGAAGTGCCTCGCGCTCGAGCTCGCCGATCACATGATCCGCGTCAACAGCGTCAACCCGACGACGGTCGAGACTCCGATGGTGATCAACGACCCGACGATCAAGTTGTTCCTGCCCGAGTCGGACCGCCCGACCCGCGAGGAGTTCGCCGCGGTCATGCAGGAGTCCCACGCACTGCCGGTTCCCTGGGTCGAGTCACGCGACGTCTCCAACGCCGTGTTGTACCTCGCGTCCGACGAAGCGAGGTACGTCACCGGCGTGGCGCTTCCCGTCGACGCCGGGTTGTTGATCAAGTGAGCGATAGCTCTCACTGATCGGTCACGACACACGGCTTTCACAATGCGGTCACAACGCTGCACGATTGACGAAGTACTGTCGTCGCGAGTGATAGCCCCTGGTGATGTTCCAGGACGTGCTGGAGGGTTCGTGGGGGATTCGATCGACAACGTCCACCCGGCGCTGCGGCGCTGCTACCACCCGTCTGCCGCTCCGCCGACCTGCTCGACGACGCCGTCGTTCCCGTACGTCTGCTCGGCACCGACCGGGCAGTCGCTCGTGTCGGCGGACGGCTTGATATGGCTCGCACCGGACGAGCCGGTGACCCGCATCATCGAAGTCCCGAGTGGGACCAACCGGCCATCCGGGTCGCGGCGCTGCCCGATCAGGAGTGGCCGGCCGGTGCCGGACAGATGACCGAGAACTTCCTCGACATGGGCCATCTCGCGTTCTTGCACGCCAAGACGTTCGCGCTGCGCCTGCGTATCGAGTACTACGTCGACGACGTCATCCTGACGATCCTGTTCTTCCACCAGCCGGTCGACGCGAACACGACGAAGCTGTACTGCTTCGACCTCCGCAACGACATTGCCTACGGCCGCACCACCATCGAGGAGGCGGTCGCGTTCCAGCTCTCCGTCGCGGCAGAGGACCGGGCGATGCTTGAGAAACTGCGCACGACCGCGACACCACTCGACCTCAGCGCCGAAGTGCACACCCGCGCTGACCGCGGCACCGTGGAGATGCGCAAGGTGCTCGCCGACCTCGTCGCCAGTTGATGCTCGGCCACGCGGCTGTCGCCGACTCCCCGTCCGACGATCACATCCGGGCACTGCCGAAGGTCGAGCTCCACGTGCACGTCGAGGGTGCCGCGCCACCGCACACGATCGCCAAGCTGGCCCGCAAGAACGGCGTCGATCTCGGCGTCGACGACCCAGCCGATATCTACCGCTACGACGACCTCGCCGCGTTCCTGCGCGTCTACGACCTGGTGTGCCGCAGTCTGCAGGACTCCGACGACATCCACCTCGTGACGTACGAGGCGCTGGCGATCGCAGCCGCGGCAGATGTGAGGTACCGCGAGATGTTCTTCTCGCCGACGTTCCTGCTCCGCCACGGTGTCACGTTCGACACGATCTGGTCGGGCATCGCGGCCGGGATCGAGGACGACGCCACCGACCATGCCATCGTGTGCCGCATGATCCTCGACGTCGACAAGCCATCGGGCCCGAGTGCCGCGGTCGAGCTGGTCGAGGCCGCGACGCGGTGCGACCGCGGGGTGCTCATCGGGATCGGGGCGACGCGGGCGTGCGCGTGAGGCTGAACTCCGACAACGCGGCGATGTTCGACATCGACCTGGCCGACGAGTACGTCAACGTGCGAGATGCGTTCGGCTGCTCGCTCGACGAGCTCGAGGACTTCTCGCTCGCGGCGATCGATGCGAGCTGGGCCGACGACGCGACCAAGCAGGCGATGTGCCGCGACTTCCTCGCCGAGATGGCCGACCTCCGATCTGCTCGCGGGCTGCCGGCGCGATGACCGATGCGAGCGCCGACGTCGTCGTCGTTGGCGGTGGCCACAACGGCCTGATCTGCGCCGCCTACCTCGCCCGGGCCGGCCTCGACGTGATCGTGGTCGAGCAGAACGACACTGCGGGTGGCGCACTGATGTCGAGCGAGTGGCAGGGGCACGTGCTCGAACACGGCGCCGTCGAGCACAGCGCGGTGCTCGCCAGCGGGGTGATCGACGAGCTCGGGTTGGAGGACCTCGGCCTGGCATACCGGACTCGCGACGTCGCCGCGATCCACCTCTTCGGCGACGGCACGCAGGTGACGATCGGGCGCAGCGTCGAAGCGACCGCCGACTCGATCGCCGCGATCTCTGCTCGTGACGCCCGCGCGTGGACCGAGCTGAGCGAGCGCAGCGAGCCGTTGCTGCGGGCGTTCGCGATCGCTTCCCGTGGATGGGTACCGCCGATGAGCGTCGCGACGCGAGTTGCGCGCACGATCGGTG
>DASUEW010000414.1:0-4247 GCA_036274875.1 Ilumatobacteraceae bacterium | reverse complement strand
AGTCGGCTCACCCTACGTCCGGTACATGATCGTCTGGTCGCCGACTCGTGCGGCGTAGCCGTGTCTGATTGAGTCGGCTCACCCTACGTCCGGTACATGATCGTCTGGTCGCCGACTCGTGCGGCGTAGCCGTGTCTGATTGAGTCGGCTCACCGCAGGTCGAGTCGTCGAACGTCTGGTCGCCGACTCGGACCGAATGAGCCGACGCGATGAAACCTTAACCTGGAGCTCATGACGACCGATCCGATCGAGCCGAGCGCGTCCACCGACCCGTTGCAGCGGGTGGGGTTCTTCGGGCCGTTCGGCACGTTCACCGAGCAGGCGCTGCGCACCCAGCCCGATCTCGCGGCCCGTGAGCTCGTCGCCTATCGGTCGGTGCCGGACATCCTCGATGCGGTCACAGCCGGCCAGATCGGAGTCGGCTTCGTGCCGATCGAGAACTCGATCGAGGGCATGGTGAACTTCACGCTCGACGCGCTCGCGTTCGACCACGACCTGATCATCACGCGTGACGTGGTGCTCGACATCGAGCACTGCCTCGTCGCCCGTCCAGGCACCGAGCTCACCGACGTCAAGGACGTGCTGTCGATCCCCGTTGCCACGGCCCAGTGCCACCGGTTCCTTCGCGAGCGGGTGCCCGGAGCGGTCGTCCGCGCCTCCGACTCGACGGCGTCCGCAGCACAGGCCGTGAGCGAGAACACCAGTCCCGGTAGCGCGGCGATCGCACCACGGTCGGCGGCAGAGCTCTACGGTCTCGAGGTCATCGCGGCCGACATCGCCGACCACGACGGCAACCAGACGCGCTTCGTCGCGGTCGCCCGCGACGGAATACCTCGCCGGACCGGCCACGACCGCACCGCGCTCGTCGTCTACCAGCGTGCCGACGAGCCCGGCAGCCTGATCTCGATCCTCCAGGAGTTCGCGGCGCGCCGCATCAACCTGTCGAACCTGATCAGCCGCCCGACCAAGCACGGCGGGCTGGGCGACTACTGCTTCATCATCTTCGCCGAGGGCCACGTCACCGACGATCTGCTGGCGGACGCGATGCGTGCCCTGCACGCCAAGCAGGGCGACGTGAAGTTCTTCGGCTCCTACCCCGCGGCCGATGCGTCCGATCACGACACACGCGCGCACGCCGACGCCCGGTGGCGCGAGGCCGACGACTGGGTCAGCGAGATCCAACGCCGCGCCAGCCACACACCCATCTCATGAAGTTTCGGCGCTCTGACGGCGCCGAAACTTCACGAGGTGCGCAGGACGAGGGCTTCAGACGCCGTAGACGCTGCGGATGTCGGCGGCGATGCCGGTGCCGTCGGGGTTGGGGCACGGGTCGTCGAGGGGCGCACCACCCGTCCACGGCGCGGGACACGGTCGACCCTCGAGGTGTGCGAACCAGCGCGAGAAGTAGTCGGCGAGGCCGTACGCACCGCGGTTGGTGAGGTGGATCCCATCCGGCCAGACCCAGTTGTCGCCCCGGTGGTTGTACGCGTCCCACTCGGCCACTCGCACGTCGCCGTAGCCAGGCAACGCGGCCACCCGGCGCAGGTCGGCGTTGTTCAACTGGTAGGCGCGGTTCGCCTGCGCCGACTGGCCGCCCTCGCTGTACGTCAGCCACACGATCTGGCGGGCTCCCTTCGCTCGAGCCGCACCCACGATCGTGTCGAAGAGGTAGCCGAAGTCGTCGAACCAGTCGTTGTATCCCGTCATGATGACGACCGCGTCGACCCAGCCAGGCGTCGTGGTGATCGCTTCGTAGGCGGTGTTCGGCACACGGAACGTGGTGTTGCTGAGACACGACGTGTACACGAGGCGGCGGCACGGTTCGGCGTCGAGGACGGGGTCGAACCCGCGCATCGCTCCGGGCGCCCCGGGGATGAACCGAACGGCGGCGAGCGTCGAGTCACCGACGATCAGCACCCGCGACGGTGGCCGGTCGTTCGACGGCACCGGCAGCGGCGAGGCGACGGGTGTGCCTGTGAAGTAGCCGGTGACGTCGACGAGCAGATCGGTGCCGCGGTCGGCGTAGTAGGCGGTGCCGCGCACGGCCGTCCGGGTGATCGCCAGGTTCGGCACAGAGTCGTCACGCGTCGTCGCGTTCACGCTCGACGTCGTCGGCAGATCCGTACCGGCCGGGTAGGCCGTGACGAAGCCCGCCTCGTCAGAGCGGGTGATGGTGACATTCGTGACGATCGCCGCGGCGTCGGGGATCGCGAGGCCGAGCTCGCGAGTGCCGCCGCGCCACACCCGAGGTTGGTCGCGGCGGGTGTCGAGCACGCGAGTCGGCACCGTCGGCACGAACAGCCCGTCGCCCGATGGCGGTGCGGACGGACCGGTCAACCAACCCACCAGATCGACGATCACGTGGCCGCCGGAGGTCGTGGCGATCGTGAGGCCGGCGGGCGACACCGGCACGATCACCTGCGCCGCACGTGGGTCGCCGCTGCCGTCAGGATTCATGAACGAGGCGTTCGACCCGCCGAGCCCGGCGGGGAAGGCGCTGAAGAACCCGGCGACGGGTGCCCCGACGCTCGTGACGTTGACGGCGACGGCGGTCGCGTCAGGGGCGACCTCGGAAGGAAGTGGGAGCGTGCGTTGATCGCCTGGGGCAAGCGCTCCGCCACCCGACGCCCGCGTGTCGAGCAGCCGGGTCGGGGTGACGGCTACGAAGCGGCCAGCGGTCTCGTTGCCTGTCGCCCCGGTGAACGTGCCGGTGACATCGACGATGAGGTCGGTGTGCACGTTCGCGTAGACGTCGAGCGCGCCGTCCGCCCCGATCGGCACGATGCCGGAGTTGGCCGTGTCGCGCCCGGCCTCGAGATTGAGGATCGACGTCTCCGGCCGCACCGTCCCGGCCGGGTAGACCGTCACGAATCCGGTGCCGACAGGCCGCGTCGCGGTGATCGTGACAGCGGCGGCGGTGATCCCGGTCGCGATCCCTTCGCGTCCTGCGATCTGGACCCGGATGGTCGACGCGTCGACGGCCGTGCACCCGCAGACCACTTCCCGGGTGTCGGCGAGCCGGAGCGGACCGACCGGTGCGAAGCGCGACGGCTGACCGGCGACGGCCGGCGCGCTGCTGGCAGCGACGTGCGCCGGCGCGAGCGGGGTGAGCGGCACGAGCGCCGCGATCGTCGCCAACGTCAACGCCACAATCGACGCCGCAATCGGCGTGAGGATCGACATGGTGGTGAGGGCGCCGATCTTCGCGGTCGATGCGAGGGTCCGTACCGCGGACATGATCCGGTCAGGCTATGGGGAGGTGAACCCCGCGCGGCAGGTGCCGTAACCTCGCCGGATGCCGAATGCTCCTGTCTCTGTCGTCACCGGTGCGAACTCGGGCATCGGCCGGGCGACCGCCGTGCACCTTGCCAGCGCCGGGCACACCGTGTACGGCACCGTCCGTTCGGTGGCCAAGGCCGACAAGCTGAACGCGATGGCCGGTACGGCCGGGGTCGAGGTACAACTCGTCGAGCTCGACATCGGCGACGACGAATCGGTTCGGGCCGGCTTCGGTCGTATCCTCGGCGACGCTGGTCGTGTCGATCATCTGGTGAACAACGCCGGTGTCGGGGGCAACGCGGTGGTCGAGGAGTGCTCGTCGCAGCTGTTCCTCGACGTGATGAACGTCGACCTCTGCGGCGCCACCCGCTGCGCTCAAGCCGTGCTCCCGCAGATGCGCGAGCGCGGATCCGGGACGATCGTCAACGTGACGTCGGTTGCGGGCCGGATCGGGGCCATCGCCCAGGCTCCGTACACGGCGTCGAAGTGGGCCCTGGAGGGTGTCAGCGAGCAGATGGCGCAAGAGCTGGCGCCGTTCGGGATCCGGGTCGCGATCATCGAGCCCGGCGTCACCAAGTCGGCGATCTTCGCCAAGAACGTCGACACGCCGAACACGACCGGGGCGTACGAGGCCCAGTACCGCCGGATGTTGCAGATGTACGCGGCCGGGCTGAACCACGCCACCGATCCGTTCGAGGTCGCGGCAACGATCCGCCACGCGATCGAGACCGATGCACCCCGACTGCGGTACACGGTGAGCTGGGGTGGACCGGAACTGGTCGAGGGTCGGGCGCGTATGACCGACGAGGAGTGGATCGCGCTCGGGCTGGCGCCCGACGATGCCGGCTACATCACGGCCTTCGGCGAGGCCTTCGGTCTCGACATCTCGACCTGACCCCCGCACGATCTCATGAAGTTTCGGCGCCGCAGGAGCGCCGAAACTTCATGAGATGCTGTCTTCGGCGCGA
>DASUEW010000413.1:0-2015 GCA_036274875.1 Ilumatobacteraceae bacterium | reverse complement strand
GTCACCGCCGTACCCGGCGCCATGACCAGCCCTCGAAGGAGGCTCATCACGGCATTGGCGGCGTCGGCTGTCGTCCTCGCCGGCGCCCCACCGCCGTTCGGACCGGGCGAGGCGCGAGCGGCCGGCGTGATCATCGTCGTCGACACGACCGACGACGACCTGTTCCCGGTCGGCGGCGGCTGCTCGATTCGAGCGGCGATCACCGCGGCGAACACGGGCGCCGCCTCGGGGAATTGCGGCAGCGGAACAAGCGAAGCGGACGCGATCGATTTCGATCTCGCCGGGACTGCGCCAACCATCGAAATCGGCTCGGATCTCCCGACGATCACGCAGCAGCTCGCCATCGACGGCACGACGACCGGTTCGACGCGCGTGCGTCTGCACGGCCCAGGAAGCGGCACCGGGCTGACGGTGGCCGGTGCGACTTCGGTGATCCGCGACCTGATCATCGACAACTTCGGCATCGGCATCGACGTCGGCGCATCGAACGTGACGGTCGCCGGGAACGTCGTCGGGCCCAACTCGAGCTATGGCATCTACTCCCACGCAACGTCCGTCACGATCGGCGGCGCGAACGGAATCACCCTGGGTGGTCCGTGCACCGGCGACTGCAACCGCGTCTCCGGGAACACTTCATACGGTCTGTACCTGTCGTCGAGCGGCACCGTGAAGGGAAACTTCATCGGCACCAACGCGGCCGGCACCGCCGCGAGCCCCAACGGAACCGGCGTCGTCGTCAGCAGCGGCACCTGGACATTCGGGGGAGCCTTCACGGCTGCAGGCAACGTCGTGAGCGGCAACGTCGGCGACGGCTTCGACCTCCATGGCTGCGGCTGCACGTTCCAGTCGAACCGAATCGGCACGAACGTTGCTGGAACTGCCGCCATTCCCAACGGCGGGCACGGCATCGACTGGGCAGACAGCACGGGCGGCATGATCGGCGGCTTCGACGACGCCTTCGCCAACGTGATCTCGGGGAACCTCGGACGCGGGATCCAGTTCGACAACACGGACGCCGTCGGTATCTTCGGCAACTACATCGGGACGACTCGGACCAAGTCTCCCCTCGGCAATGGCAGCGACGGCATCGGGGCCAACGCCGGCGGCAACGGCGTCGACGCGCTCCTGATCGGCGACATCACCCCTGGTGGCGGCAACACGATCGCGTACAACGCCGGCCACGGCATCCGCATCATCGGCCTCGGGCTCACGACCTCCGCCCGCAACAACGAGATCCGCGGCAATTCGATCTTCAACAACACCGGCGACGGGATCTCCCTCGAGAATTCCGCCAACCAGGCGATCGCTCCGCCGACGATCACCGCACTCGCGCCGGTGGCCGGCACGGCCTGCCCGAGCTGCCTCATCGAGGTCTACTCGGACAACGCCACCGAGGGCCGGATCTTCGACGGCTCGGCCGTCGCGGACGGCGCGGGCAACTGGTCGTTCCCCGGCCTGTTCGCCGGCCCGAACGTCACCGCCATCGCGACGAGCACCAGCGGCAGCTCGTCGGAGTTCAGCGTGCCCTTCGCGATCCCGGCGACGCCGTTCACGGACATCGCCACGTCGCCGTTCAAGGCCGAGATCGAGTGGCTGTACGCCAACAAGATCACGACCGGCTGCGCGCCGACGCTGTACTGCCCGTCGGGCTCGGTGACCCGCGAGCAGATGGCCTCGTTCCTGGTGCGGATGTTCAAGCTCCCCGCCACCGTCACCGACTTCTTCACCGACGACGAGACCTCCCAGCACGAGCCGGACATCAACCGCCTGCGGGCGGCCGAGATCACGTTGGGGTGCTCGGCCACCGAGTACTGCCCCCTGGGCCTCGTCCTGCGCGACCAGATGGCCACGTTCCTGGCCCGGGCCGCGGAGCTGACGGTCGGCGCCGGGCGCGACTACTTCGGCGATGACGACGGCAACAGCCACGAGCCGAACATCGACCGCAACGCGGCAGCGGGCATCACCACGGGCTGCGGCTCATTTGTGTACTGTCCCGCGGGCTCGGTGACTCGCGA
>DASUEW010000412.1:0-3205 GCA_036274875.1 Ilumatobacteraceae bacterium | reverse complement strand
TGGGTGAGTTGACGCAGCGTCCGCTCGATGAGTTGCTCACCATGCGACTGCAATCGATCCTGCATCGCGACAATGTCGGGAACGAGGAACGCCGCGCCAGCGCTGCGGATCTCGACCAACGCATCCTTCGTGCCGACGGGTCGGTCTGCTGGGCGTCGATCCGGTACGCCCAGATCACCGGGGACGCTCCGGGTGAGTCAGCGTTCACGATCGTCCAGTTCGTCGACACCACTGATCGGCGCGAGTCCGAGGATCGGCTCGCGCACATGGCCAACCACGACCCGCTGACCGGGCTGATGAACCGGCGCAGCCTCGAGGCCGCGCTCGAGAAGCACGTCATCCAGTGCAATCGGTACGGGCCGGCCGGCGCGGTACTGATCCTGGACCTCGACAACTTCAAGCGCATCAACGACTCCCGCGGCCACAGCGTCGGCGATCAGGTCATCGTCACGACCGCTCGCCTCCTCAAGGAACGGCTGCGAGAATCCGACTTCCTCGCTCGTTTGGGCGGTGACGAGTTCGCCGTGTTGCTCACGGCCGGCGACTGGGAGGCAGCTCGCGTTGTCGCTCAGAGCCTCGTCGAGGACATCCGCGCCTTCGGCGCCACCATCGCCGGCGAACAGATCGCCCTCAGCGCCAGCATCGGCGTGGCGGTGTTCGATGACGTCGATCGCTCATCGGTGGAGATGCTCGCCAACGCGGACTTCGCGATGTACGACGCCAAGGGCCTCGGACGCGACAGGTGGGCCGAGTACGCGAGCAACAACAACGACGAACGCCGGTCGAAGGCGCGGCTCACGTGGATCAACCGGATCGAAGCCGACATCGACAACGACGCGTTCGTGGTCCATGCCCAGCCCATCGTCGACCTCGACACCGGCGAGACCGTCCAGCTCGAGCTGCTCATCAGAATGTTCGGCGATCGGGGCGACCTCGTCCCTCCCGACAGCTTCTTGTACATCGCCGAGCGGTACGGGCTCTCGAACCGGATGGACGCATGGGTCCTGACACAGGCGCTCGACATGATGGAGGCAACCAGCAGCGATCCCAATCCAGTCACCCTCGCCGTGAACCTCAGCGGCACGAGCGTCGCCGACGACCAGCTCCTCGCCGCACTCGAACAACGCGTTCGGGCGGGAGGGTTCGCCGCCGATCGTCTCGTCCTGCAAGTGGCCGAGACCGCCGCGACCAGCAACATCGCCGCGGCGCGGGCGTTCGCGGAGCGCTTTCGTGATCTGGGATGTCGGCTCACGTTCGGAAGCCTCGGCGGCGACATCGGGTTCGTCGGCTACCTCGAGCACCTGCCCTTCGACTTCATCCGGCTCGACGGTGAGCTCGTCACCGATTGCATCGAGAACAGCCCGAATCGAGTGATCATCGGCAGTCTCGTCGATCTCGCGCGCAGCCTCGGCAAAGAGACGATCGCCGAGCAGGTCAGCAGCGAACGCGTCCGGCAGTTCCTTCGCCAACTCGGCGTCGATCATGGTCAGGGTTTCGAGCTCGGCCTTCCCGTGCCGCTCGAAGAAGCCGTCGAAGCGTTCCGAGTGCGCCCGGACGGACCGGAGTCGATGAGCCCGCTCGCAACCGCGCGCTGAGATACTCATGACGTGATGCGGCTGCGCACAGCGTCTGGATTCGAGCGCCTCGTGGTTGTCACCGGTGTCGGATGCCTCGCGGGCGCGATCGCTGCTCGCTTCGCCCCGTGGGCATTTGCCGTCCTCACCGGTTGGGATGCGGCGGCGGCCGCGCTGGTGGGTTCGGTGTGGCTGACCGTCGGCCACTTCACCCCGGACCAGACGCGCGACCTCGCGACGCGTGAGGACAACAGCCGCGTCGCGACATCGCTCATCCTCGTCACCTCGAGTACGGCGAGCCTGGTGGGCGCCGGACTCGCCGTCGCCCCCTCGAGTGGGGATCGTGCGGGGGAACGAACCGCGATCATGGTGATCAGCGCGATCACCGTGCTCTTGTCGTGGGGCGTGGTCCACACCGTGTTCGCGTTGCGGTACGCCCACGAGTACTACACGCCGCCCGTCGGTGGCATCGACTTCGGCAACGGTGGCGAGGACCCCGACTACCAGGACTTCGCGTACTTCGCGTTCACGTTCGGGATGACGTTCCAGACGTCGGACGCCGTCATCCAAACTCGAAGAATTCGTCGCACAGCACTGCGACACGCGCTGCTCGCGTACCTGTTCGGTGCCGTCATCCTGGCGGTCGTGGTCAACGTCATCGCCAGTCTCATCCGCTGACTCGATCAAACACAGTCGGCGACCAGACGATCATGTCGCCGGTGTCGGATGAGCCGACTCGATCAAACAGAGCTCATGAGCTGCCCGATGTGTTCGGGATCGAAGAACTCCACCGGCGAGACCGTCCCGGCGGTGATGCTCACGAACGAGTCCATCGCCTCGCGGTTGCCGTGGACGGCGCCGAGCAGCTGCTGCATCTCCTCCGGCGGCGCTTCGAGCTTCGCCATCTGTGTGGTGAAATCGTAGATCGGCAGCACGCGTGCGTCCCGCGTCATGTGGTAGCCCGACATCGCCTCGTCGAAGGGACGCCCGCCGTCGAATGTCTCGTCGAGGGCGGTCGAGCAGAGTTCGGCGTCGTGGAACGCGTCGGGAATGCCCTGCGCGGTGATCGGATCCTTGTTGTAGCCGGCGTCGCCGACGAGTGCCCACCCACGGCCGTACGGCTTGCGGAAGAAGTTGGGAACCGACCCGCCTGCGAACCGCGCCTCGCGCTTGGCACGACGAACGCGGTAAGCGAACTCGGGCGCGAGCTCGAGGGTCTCGAGGTAGTTGGCCTCGACGTCGGCTCTGTACGCGGCGGACTCTGCGTACGGCCATCCCACGACGAGCATCGTCAACCCATCGTTCGTCGCCGCTGCGGCAAAGCCGCGATCGGGACGGATCACGATCTCGAAGCCGTCGACGGGCAAGTCGCTCCAGTACGTGTAGTAGCTCCATTGGAGCATCGGCTTGTCGTTGTACTGCTCGGGCCGGACGGCCTTGGCGATGTGCGAGTTACGTCCATCCGCGCCGATCACGACGCGCGCACGTTCGAGAACCGTCTGCCCGTCCTCGCCGTGGCCCCGGATGCCGACGACCGCGCCGTCCTCGATGACGATGTCCTCGACGGTGAACCGTTCGCGCACTTCGGCGCCGGCGTTCGAGGCGGCGTCGACGAGGATCTTGTCGAGGAC
>DASUEW010000411.1:0-2687 GCA_036274875.1 Ilumatobacteraceae bacterium | reverse complement strand
AGATGGCGGCAGCCCGCCTTACAATCGCGTTACCTCTGTGACGTTTTCGTACCATTTTCGTTCGCATCCGGTGCGCTGGATGCCGATCGCCCTGCTCATCGTGGTGTTTGCGTTGCACCTACCGGCGTTCGTCGACCGGGTGCTCAACAACGACGAGGCCTACATCGCCACCGTTGCCGACGTGCTCGGCCATGGTGGTCGGTTGTACGTCGACACGGTCGACCGGAAGCCCCCGGGCGTCTTCTACCTGTACCACTGGCTGTTCGAGATCACCGGCAGCCGGGCGCTGTGGATCCCCCGCATGCTGGGCGTCGTCGCCCACACCGCCACCGCAGTGCTGGTGTGGGCGTTCGCCAGGCGACGCTTCGACGAGCGGGCCGCGATGCTCACCGGCCTGCTGGCCGCGTTCGCGTCCGTGACGGTGACGCCCAACGATGCCCGCAGCGCCGTGTTCGAGGTGTTCATGATGCCGTTCCTGGTGGCGGCGATGCTGCTCGCCGACCGGCGACAGCCGTTCACCGCAGGTCTCGCCATCGGGGTCGCCACGATGATGAAGCAGACCGCGGCGGTCACCCTGCTGCCCCTGACGTTCGTGCTGTGGCGCCGACGCGAGCAACGCTGGTCGGGCTCGAGCCTGCTGGCGTTGGGTGCCGTTCTGCCCGTCGCCGCCTGCGCGCTGATCTTCGACGCCGATCGCTTCTGGTTCTGGGTGTTCGGTGCGGCCAACGGGGCCTACCTCGACCTGGGGCCGGGTGGCATCGGCATCGTGCTGGACCGGTTCGTGTCGATGACCGCCTCGATGGTGGGCCTCAACGTCGGCCTGCTGTTCCTGGCAGCCGTCGCCGTGCGCTCGTGGCGCACCGACCTCGACTTGTGGCTGTGGTTGTTGTCGGCGAGCATCGGCGTGGCGTCCGGCGCCCGCTTCTTCGGTCACTACTACTGGCAGCTGATGCCCCCGCTGTGCCTGCTCGCGGGCCGCGGGTTGTCGTTCGTCTCACGCCGCACGGGCGCTGCCGCAGTGAGCATCGCTGGTGCGACTGCGGTGGCGACGGTCGTCGCCGCTGTCGCGTTCGGCCTCGGCGGAGCCAGCCGCGACTACGAGCCCTTGGCCGACTACGCCCGAGCGCACACGACGCCGACCGATCGCATCTTCGTGTGGGGGCACGAACCGTCGGTGTTCTGGGCAGCTGATCGCCTCCCCGCATCGCGGATCATCACCACCGGGTTCCTGACCGGCCACTCGGCGGTGCGTCCCAAGAACTCCGACGGCATCGACAAGGCAGTGCCCGGGATCTGGGACGACGTGATGGCCGACCTCGCCGAGCACCCGCCGGTGCTCTTCTTCAACACCCAACCGGACGACCGGTCCGCAGGCGCGGACTACCCGATCAAGGACTACGCGCCGATCCAAGCGTTCCTCACCGCTCACTACGAGCAGGTCGATTTCATCGACGGCACCACGGTCTACCGGCTGGTCGAGCCATGAGCGTCAACGAACGGGCGCCCTCGCTCCTCGAGGAGCCCGAGCGCGATCCGACCAGCGCCGCGCGGCGACCAGCGTTGTGGCGCGAAGCGATGATCTGCTACGCGTTCTACTACGCGTACACGCGGATCCGCGGCAAGAGCCGTGGCACCGCACTCGAATCGCTGCGCAACGCCAGGCGGCTGATCAACTGGGAGCGCACGCTCAACGTGTACCACGAGCACACGCTTCAGCGGCTGGTGCTCAGCAGCGACCAGATCGTGATCGCGCTCAACTACTTCTACGGCACGGCACACTTCCTCGTGACGCCGGGCGTCGCGATCTACCTGGCGCGGTGCCACCCCGCCTCGTATCGCGTCTGGCGCAACGTGCTGGCGTGGACGACCGGCCTCGCGTTGATCGGCTACTACCTGTTCCCGCTGATGCCCCCGCGGTTGGTGCCGGGCCTCCGCTTCACCGACACGATGGTGACCCATCCCAATGCCTGGAAGCTCACGCCGATCCCGATCTGGAACATCGGCAACCCGTATGCCGCGATGCCCAGCCTCCATGTCGCATGGGCGCTGTGGGTGTGCTTCGCGCTGCTGGCCCACGTGGAGCGGCCTGCGGTGCGCCTGGTCGCGTACGCCTATCCGCTGCTGACCGTGATCGCCCTGGTTGGCACCGGCAACCACTACGTGCTCGACGCGGTCGGCGGTGCCTTGGTGTTCGCCGTCGGCTACAAGCTGGCGCCCGCCACAACCGGCGCGCTCGCCCGCGCCGGGGCTCGCGTCAGCCCGGCACGTACCTGCTGACGAGTCGCGGCCGCGAGCCGCCATCGACGGCGACGGCCCCCTCGGCCACGAGTTTGGCGAGGTGGGCCAGCACGCTGCGACCGGCGGGCTTGTGGAGCTCGGGCCGCACGTCGGCGTAGAGATCGGCGACGATCGTCGGGATCGTGTCGAGACCGCGGCGCACGGCTTCGACCACCTGGCGCTCACGCTCGAGCCGATGCTCGACGAGCGCCGCCACGAACTCCGGACCGTCGCGACGCGGCGGTCCGTGGGTCGGGAGGATCATCGCGTCGCGTCGCCCGGCGACCTTGCGCAGCGAGTCGATGTAGTCGGCCATGTCGCCGTCGGGTGGCGACACCACGGTCGTGCTCCATCCCATCACGTGATCGCCCGTGAACAGCACCGACGGCTCCGCCAGCGCGTAGCAGGTG